>WLKR01000012.1 GCA_009701115.1 Actinomycetota bacterium
GTCCGTCTGAACCGGCGGTGGAGTACGAGTAGGCCGGACGCTGCTTAGCTTCGGCGAGCAGCGAATCGAGTTGTTCGAGAAACGCAATGACGGGTTCCACAAAGAGGTGCTTAGAGAGCGACCCGGGAATGGTGTTGATTTCATTCACATAGAGCTCGGTGTCATTAGCCAGAAAGTCAATTCGAGCGACGCCACGAACACCAGCGAGAACGGCAATCTCATGAGCCAGAGCACGAATCTGTGCCGCACGTTCGGCGGGGAGATTGGCTGGTAGTTCTCGGGGGGCCGAAACCATGCCCTCCCCACCGACGTACTTGTCGCGGTAGTCAAGGATCTCAGTATCCGTTGACCGACGAATTGGCTTTTCAATTGCCGACAGCGTGACATCGGGAAAACTCCGAACGGCGATTTGGAGGTCGTAGAGGTCGGGGCGATACGGCTCGACAACACAGCCTCGAGCAAAGTGCACGTTGCTCGTAAGGCGGGCCTTGAGGGTGGCGAGGTCCGCCACGACGTCGATGCCGATTGACGACCCACCGAAACGTGGCTTACATATATACGGCCCGGCGAAAGGAATGGACTCGGTCGAAGCACTTACGAGGACCCGTTGAAGAGAAGGGAGTCCGGCGGCAATGAGCGCCGAGCCGAATGCGAGCTTGTCCATGCCGAGCGCAGCACTGGCCACGTTGGGACCGGTGTAGGCGATGCCGGCTAGGTCTAAGAGACCCTGGATAGTGCCGTCTTCTCCCGGTCCGCCGTGAGTCGCGAGTACGACGGCGTCCAGATTGATGGTCTTGTCTTTGCCAAAACGGCCCGCCGACTGGACAAAGCCGCGGCTATCACCGAGTCGGAATTCAAGGGCGTCCGAGCCGGCTGGCACACCGTTCGCGAAGGCCTCGGCCTCTACGCCTCGAGGGACAGATACAAAGGTTCCCGCCTTCGTCCAATAGATGCCCAGGACGTCACGGTTAGCTCGCTCGAGCTCTCGGAGCGCCAAGAGACCCGTCAAAATTGAAATATCATGCTCCGGAGTTGGTCCACCAAACAAGACACCAATCATCAGCACACCTCTCGCATCAAGGCCTAAGGGTAGTGGTCGGGCAGATCATTTAGGTACAACACCAAATCGGTCTCGCCCAAGTTGGCCCGAACCCACGCCACCGCCTCTTCGCGAATATCGAAACGAAGATGTTCACCATCAAAGCCCGTCGTAAGGGCTCGAGCATTCGTTCTAGCCACTACCACCATTGACGCCCCCGCTGCCTTGATGGCGCGACCCAGTGCTTCGTTCTCGCTGACCTGTTCGCTACCCAACTCGATAAGGCCGGGGGTGATGACGACCCTGCGGCCGGTCACGGGGATGGACTCCAGGAGCTCGAGTGCTGCCGTGGCGCTCGCGGGGTTCGCGTTGAAGGTGTCATCAATAATGGTGAGACCCGAAGGGGCACGCACCACTGTCAATCGATGCTGGGCGGCAGTCAGATGAGAAATACGTGTCGCCACTTCGTAGGGATCACCGCCGAGTTCAAAACAGGCCGCGATTGCACAGGCCAGATTGGTTTCGTGAATACCAGCGACCGGTAGCACTTCTGCCACCGTGACATCGTCACGAAGAATCTTCCATCGTTCCTGCTCGAGGATGACGCGTACCTGGGCGCCCTGCGTCTTCGAACCAGCGGTGACGACCTTCTTGCCGGCCGCCTCAAGGATTGGGACCCACGCCGCCAAGCGCGCATCGTCGATGTTGAGAATCACCGTGTGGGCCCGTTCGGTTATTTCGAACTTGGCTTGATTGATGACGTCGAGTGTTCCCATGCGCTCAAGGTGCACCGGACCAATAGATGTCACAATGGCAATTTCTGGAGGGCACCAGTCACACAGTGCGCGGATCTCACCGGGGCCGTACGTGCCCATCTCAGCAATAAATACCGACGTCCCGCTGACGAGATTCTCGTTTATTGCCCGGGAAAGGCCAGCACGATTATTAAAACTCCTTGGCGTCGGTACGACGCCGTGCCGTCCACCGAGTAGTTCAGCGAGGTGGTGTTTCGTCGACGTCTTTCCGAAACTGCCAGTTATCGCCACGACAGTCGGGTTTACTTCGGCGAGCCGACGGGCGGCCTGGTCGACAAACTTTTGGGCGAATCGATTCTCTAAAGGAGCAGTGATTTCAGCGGCGAGCTGAATCACGACCGGTACGAATCCAATGGCTATGGCTAGCGAGAAGTAAAAATCTGGTCCGAAATATCCAACGGTCAAAATGAATAATTCGATCACCGTGGCAACGAACGCAACTGTCTTAAGTCGGCGGGTCCAGTTCAGTGGCGATGTCCGACCCCGGCGCGAAAGACCCCGCGGCAACCACCAGCCGTACGCCACGGCCGCGGCGAGCGCGACACCACCAAAACCTGTTAGCCCCAATGCGGCACATAACGCTGCGACAATGGGCCAGTCACCAAGTGATTGCGATGGTGCGATCTGGTTGCGATTGCTCGGACTCGGTAGGCGAAAAATCGCCCACCGGATAAAGAAACGCGACAGCGCCTCGGGTTCGTAGTGCTCCCGCTGCAGGACCCGGAGCCATCGAACACCCTGAGCGCCAATGGCGATGAGCGCGAAGAAGAGCCCGATGCACTGCCAAGCGCGCGTCATCGAATGACCTTAGAGACTTCACTAGCGAGCAGCTCGGCTGCCTGCACTGGAACCAGATGCCCCACATGCTCAAGGACGACAAGATTGGTGGCCGCTTTCATCTGATCAATAGATCGACGAGCGATAGTGACGGGGACATCGCGATCGTCGGCGCCCCACACCAACGTGGTGGGCGTAGTAACGAGCGCCAGCTCGGCCTCGTAGGACTCCCCTACCGTTGCTACCAAGATGTCACGGAGTTGACCAGTAGCGGCACGGTAATCGGCCGATCCGTACTGCTGCTTGGCTCGCTCGAGACGGGCCGGCGAGACGAGGCCAAGTGCGGCAAGTTTTTTGACGGCGCGATAGGCCCCAGGGGAACGACGACGTGCACCTTCCCGAGCCAGCAACGGCGCTCCCGTGAGAATGAGGTGCGAGAACATGTCGGGATACCGAGCAGCCATAACCGTTGCCACACGCCCCCCAAATGAGTGACCCACGACTGTGGGCATCGAGTCTCCGAAAATCTCTCGAACCACCGGCGCAAGGAGGTCGGCGTACTCGCGGGCACCCCCAACGAACGGAGGCAGGGGGCTCGCACCGAATCCCGGCAGGTCCAAAGCTACGGAAGCCACGCCACCACGGGCCAAGATTTCGGCCGATGGGGCGAAGTCAGCACCCGAACGTCCCCATCCGTGAAGCCACAGGATCTGGGGGGTTCCATCGCCGTACACCTGTCCGAAGAGTTGCCCATTGGCGAAGGCTTTCAGCACAACCCTCAGGTTACTGACGACCTTTGGGTCGATATGACCATGTTGCAACTCCGCACTAGCGTTCAATTCACGATGAGTGACGATGTGACCTTCTCGGAAGACCAGTTGGTGGGATTAACCCCAGAGCAACGCGAAGCGGTGACTTCTACCCAGCGGCAACTGCTCGTTCGTGCTACCGCCGGTTCGGGCAAGACCCACGTTCTCACACTGCGTATTCAACGACGCATTGCCGAGGGGGACATCGCACCAGACCAGGTGCTCGCCATGACCTTCACGCGCAAGGCGGCCGACGAGCTGCGCACCCGCCTATGGCGTGCCGGGATTCGAGGAGTCGCCGCGGGAACTTTCCACCGCGCCGCCCTCGACATCGTTTCGGACTTTCGAACTGACAACAATCTCAAGCCCATGTCGATCGAACCCAATCGCCGGCGGCTCATCAACGAATTAGTTGTGGCTCTCAATAAGACGGGCCAGCGCATCGAAGAGTGGCAGATCCCTCGCATCGAACAAGAGATTGGTTGGGCTCTAAGCCAAGGCTTCAACGGGACGACCTACGGCCGGCGCGCTTCGCGGGCCCGGCGTGCGGCTCCGCTACCTGGCGCCCAGATGGCCGACGTCATTGACCGCTACGTCGGGCTCTGTCAGTCCAAGGGCGTCGTGGACTTCGACCTGCTCTTGTCGGAAGCGATCCGCATTCTTCGTGACGACCGAGCGGCCCTCGCGAGCTTTCGTCATCGCCACCGGGCACTCTTCGTTGATGAAGCCCAAGACATCAACCCTTTGCAATTCACTCTCTTGCGCCTCATGGCTGGAGAAGACCCCGATATTTTCACGGTAGGTGACCCGAACCAGTCCATCTACGGCTTCAATGGCGCCAGCCCCCAGCTGCTGCAGGAGCTCCTCGCTACGTGGCCGGACACGGTTGTTCTCGACCTCACGCGTAACCATCGCTCGACGGCGCACATTGTGGCTGTGGCTGACACGCTGCTTGAAGATGGCGCGGCGGGAATCACGCCGGCAAAGTCCGATGGCGAGATTCCCTTGGTTCGGTTCTACGACACGGAAGAACTTGAGGCACGAGCCGTGGCGACGTGGCTCAACTCGCGCCACCAGCCCGGGTCGCCATGGCGCTCCATGGTAGTACTGGCTCGGACTAACAACCAACTGAACATCATCGGCGAGATGCTCACCACCATGCACATCCCCTTCGAGCGGCGAGGAGCCGAAAACTCACCGGGATCCGACGTCATCGTTGGCGACACTGGTCCGGCTCGGTGGTTTGACCAAGAACACAAAGATGCCGTCGCACTTTCGACGATTCACCGCTCCAAGGGTTTGGAGTGGCAGCACGTGGCCGTCATTGGCCTTGCCGAAGGCGTCTTGCCCAATTTCAATGCCACGACTGCTGATGACGTCGCCGAAGAGCAGCGCCTCGCCTACGTCGCACTCACCCGCGCCGAAGAAACCCTCTTGCTGACGTGGAATCGAGGGCGCCACGACCCCCGTACGCCCGACCGGCAGCCGTCGAGGTTTCTCGCCGCCATTGAACAGAAGATTTCGGAGCTGGCGGCCGTGGAGGCTCCACTACTAGGCGATGAACGGCGCCAGCGCCTCGCCGCCATCCGCGAGCAGCTCGCCGCAAGTCGTCCTCAACTATCGTCAGACGGTAGTGAGTACTCACCTTCTTAACGAACTCGTCAGCATCCTCGGAGAACGGCACGTCTCGAGCGCTGCGAGCATAAATCCCGACGACCTGCACGACGAATCACTACACCCCGAACCGCGCGAACCACTCGCAGTGGTGCGACCTCAAAGTCGCGCAGACGTCGTGGCCCTGGCCAAATTTGCTTCAACTCACAACGTCCCCATCACGGCCCGAGGGTCGGGCACTGGTCTTTCCGGTGGCGCCAAACCGGTAGAGGGTGGCCTCGTTCTTTCCTTCGCCGACATGAATCAAGTCATCTCGATCAATACCAGTGATCACGTGGCGGTCGTCCAACCGGGCATTACGCTTCGCGAACTTGACGCGGCCCTCATTTCCACGGGACTGCACTACCCCGTCTACCCCGGAGAGCTCTCCGGCTCACTCGGTGGCAACATCAACACCAACGCCGGCGGCATGCGGGCCGTTCGCCATGGCGTTACTCGCCAACACGTCCTCGGCCTGGAAGTCGTCCTCGCGAACGGTGATGTGCTTCGTACCGGTGGTCCCGTGGTGAAGTCCTCTTCGGGGTACGACCTGACGCAACTACTCGTTGGCAGCGAAGGCACGTTGGCTCTGGTTACCGAAATCACCCTCAAGCTCTCCCCTCGCTTCGCGTACAGCGCGACGGTCCTCGTGCCTTACTCTTCACTCGAAGAAGTAGCTACGACGGTGCCTACGATTATCTCCGCTGGGCTCCAGCCTTCGATTCTCGAATACCTCGACATTTTGACGATGTCTTCGGTGACCACAAGGGCCAATTTGGAACTGGGAGTACCGCAGGATGTGAGCGAGAAAGCATTGGCCTATCTGGTCATCGTTCTCGAAACTCGAACGCGGGAACAACTCGATCGAGACATTGAAGATCTCGGAACGCTGGTGCTTGCCAGCGGCGCACTGGACGTCTTCGTACTTCCCGATGGATCGGGACAACGTCTCATCGAAGCCCGAGAGCAGGCATTCTGGGTGGCCAAGGAAGCCGGCGCTCACGAAGTCATCGACGTCGTCGTTCCGCGCTCGAGCGTGCCAACATATCTCGCCAACATTGCCACCCTAGCCACCACGTACGAATCTTTTATTGCCGGATGTGGACACGTGGGCGACGGCAACGTCCACATGAGCGTCTTTCAGCCCGACCTGGAAAAGCGTGAGGCATTTCTCCTCGCACTCTTCACGCTGGGCGTGGAGATGGGTGGTGCCATCTCCGGCGAACACGGCATTGGTCGTGACAAGCAAAAACCTTTCCTCGTGCTGACCGACGAAGTTAATTTGGCCGTCCAGCGCCGCATCAAATCGATTTTCGACCCCCAGAACATCCTCAATCCCTACCGACTTACCGACGAAAGGCCCCTCCCATGAACGGAGCACAATCACTTCTAGCCACGCTCTACGCCAATGGCGTCGAAGTCTGTTTTGGTAACCCCGGTACCAGCGAGATGCACTTCGTTGCCGCACTCGACTCGCAGCCCGGCATGCGTGGCGTGTTGGGACTCTTCGAAGGTGTGGTCACCGGTGCCGCCGACGGCTACGCCCGCGTCACCGGCAAGCCGGCCGTCACCCTGCTTCACCTTGGGCCCGGCCTCGGTAATGGCCTCGCCAATTTGCACAACGCGCGACGCGCGCATGTTCCCCTCATCAACGTGGTCGGTGATCACGCGACGTACCACTCGCGCTATGACGCGCCACTCGAGAGCGACATCGCGTCAATCTCGCGAGCCGTTTCGGGCTGGCACCGTCGAACGGCTCGTCCCGATGATGTGGCCGGTGACGCCCTCGATGCGCTCCGTGCTGCCTACGGCCCTCCCGGGCAGGTTGCCACGCTCGTTCTTCCCGCCGACGCCTCATGGGGCACAGTGACGCCACCGGCCGCCCAACTCCCTACCGCCACCATCCCGATGCCTGCCGCTCCAACAGCCGATCGGATTCAGGCCGCCACTCGCGTGTTGCGGACCAAGAAGACGGCTCTGTTCTTGGGATTTGATGCGCTGCGCGTTCACCCCCTCGGTCTCGCCCACCGTGTCGGAACGGCCACCGGAGCTCGCGTTATGAGCGAGACCTTCCCCACTATCCAAGATCGTGGCGCCGGCGTTTTCACACCCGACCGACAGATTTATCTATCCGAATTTGCTATCTCTCAACTCAGTCAACTCGAAGCCATCGTTTTGGTTGGCGCGAAGACCCCCATTGGCTTCTTCGGCTATCCCGACATCCCCAGCGAGTTGTTGCCTCCAGGTTGCGAAGTCGTGATTCTCACTGAACCCGGCATGGACTCCACCGCTGCCCTCGAAGCACTCGTCGAAGAGTTTGCGGCCCCCGCTGTGGCCGTTACCTCACCGGAGCGCCCCGTCGCTCCCACTGGGGATCTAACTCCCCTCGCCATGGCGCAAGCCGTTGCGGCTCTCCTGCCCGAAGACGCCATCGTGGTCGACGAGGGCAACACCAGTGGACTGCACCTCTACGGACAGCTGTCGGGTGCCGCGCCCCACCAACTTCTCACGCTCACCGGTGGTGCGATCGGGTACGGACTGCCCGCAGCCCTCGGTGCAGCTCTAGGCGGCGGAGGCCGTCGTGTCGTGGCCATCGAGAGTGACGGCTCGATGATGTACACCCCACAGGCCCTGTGGTCCATGGCCAGAGAAAATCTCGACGTCACGATTCTCGCGCTCTCTAATCGGAGCTACGCCATTTTGAACCTTGAACTGTCCAGAGTCGGCGCCACATCTGAAGGCGACGCCTCGCGCCAGATGCTGGACCTTGACAATCCGACATTGGATCTTTGCTCTATTGCCCGCGGCATGGGCGTCCCCGCCGTCAAGGTGACGACCGCTGATGAACTCGTGGCCGAGTTGGCGAAGAGTTTCGCCACTTCGGGACCGACGTTCATCGAAGCGATGCTGCCGAAGGGTCTGGGTTAGAAGTCCACCAAGACTGGGGCGTGATCCGAGGGCTTTTCTCCCTTACGGGCTTCCCGATCAATCCAGGACGCACTCGCCGTAGCCACAACGGGTGCCGAGCAGTACAGCAGGTCAATCCGCAGGCCCCAGCCTCGACGGAAACAGCCATTGCGATAGTCCCACCACGAGTAGCACGGCTCATCGGGATTGAGCTGACGCGTGATGTCAACGAGACCCAAGGACTCGATCCGACGCAACGCTTCTCGTTCGGGCTCGCTGACGTGGGTTGCCCCGACAAACGCTGATACGTCGTAGCAGTCAAAATCAGTGGGGGTGACGTTGAAGTCGCCGCCAACCACGAGAGGCATCGCGGGGTCATAGGTGGCCAGACGACCGTGCAGTGACTCCAGCCAACGCAACTTGTATTCGTAGTGCGGGTTGTCCAGCGCACGGCCATTGGGGATGTAGCAGGAGTAGACCCGCACGCCGCCACACGTGGCTGCAATCACCCGAGCCTCTTCTTCGGGTTCACCAAAGCCTTGCACTACGTCCTCGAGACCAACTCTCGAAAGAATGGCGACGCCGTTCCATTGGCTCAGCCCAAAGTGGGCCGATTCGTAGCCCATTTCTCGCAGAGCATCGAAGGGGAACTTTTCATCACGCTGCTTGGTCTCTTGGAGCAAAACGACATCAACGTCACGAGTCTGGAGGAACTCCTCGACCCGAGGAAAGCGTGCGTTCATTGAATTCACATTCCACGTTGCAATCCTCATTCGGCGTCCACCACAACAAAGAGCAGGTCGGCCTCGGCAACCACCTGGCCGTTCACTAGGGCCCGACCCGACCCCTTGCCGCCACGCGCCGAGAGTTGCGTCATTTCGCACTCCAGCGTGATTTCATCATTCGGGAGGACTTGACGGCGAAAGCGGGCACGCTCAACGCCACCAAAGAGTGGCAGTTTGCCCGCGTACCGTTCGTCGGCCAAAACGGCGACGGCGCCACACTGGGCCATCGATTCAACGAGCAACACGCCAGGGACAACTGGGCGCCCCGGGAAATGACCGGCGAAGAATGGCTCATCTGCTCCGGGCGTCCACGTCGCACGAGCCGAAACTCCGGGCTGCACTTCCGTGACAACGTCAAGTAATAAGAATGGCTTTCGGTGAGGCAACCACGTAGTGGGATCAAAAACCATATTCCTATGGTGCCACGAGTGAGAGCTCAGCAATGCGACGATCCTTGTCGACGGCCGAGAACCGGAACTTGTGAGACGAACCACGCTTGAGGACATCTCGAGCTCGAGCCGGGGCCGGGTCACCGAGCGATGTCGTCGGGGCGTAACACTGCACTGGCTGGCCGTCCATAGAAACTTCGATGATCGCGCCGTGCGAGGTAAATCCGACCACGGTGCCTTCGAGGTGCGAGCGAAGCTTGAACTTCGTGAGAAACGTCGAGAACAGGGCTTCAGAGTTAACTGGAGCTCGATCGCGCTTGGCCGCGGGAGAAGTAGATGCCGCCTTCTTGGCAACTGCCTTAGCGGGAGACTTCTTAGCGGGCGCCTTAGCGGCAGGCTCGGGGGCCTCAACCTTCTTAACGCTCTTAGGCGCAGCAGTCTTTGGGGCCTTAGGGGCGGCCTTGGCGGCCTTAGGCGTCAAAGTAGTACCAATGGTCGGCTTCTTGCCGTCGGGCAACACGATGGCCAGTTTCTTTGCGGGCGCCGTGCGCGCCGAACCCTTGACGGGGACGCGGGCAGTAAAGATCCAGCCCACGCGTGGCACGGGCTTTCCGCCGATAAGGCGATCTTCTTCAAAGAGCCACGGGTGATCGCTCTGAAACTCCTGGAAGGAGTCATTACTTAGAACGACACCACCAATGCGTTCGGCAATTTTGAGAATGAATGCATCGCCACGGCCCACTGAGCCTGCTGGCGGGGAAACCATGTCGCCGGCCGCCTCGAGCTCCTTGAACGCGACCTGCTCAGAAGCAGCAATCCGGTGCCCGAAGGTTGCATCGACCACCACCAGCATTTCGGCGCCGGGATACTCAACTAGAAACGAGGAGACGGCATCGCGAAGCTGCGGCAAGCTGGGCGTACTGCGACCTTCGGTGGCGAGGTTGGAGCCGTCTACGACGACTCGCATCTTTCCTTTACTTTTAACGGCACTCACCCGATGGCCCGACTCAGCAGGTCGGCCTGCTCAGCTGCGTGGACCAGTGAGGAGCCCGTCGCCGGCGATGCAGATTCGGCTCGAGTGACGTGGCGGAGCTTGGCGTTGCCACTAAGCGTCCGGTGCATTTGCTGGTGCACAAACGGCCAGGCACCCATGTTCTCCGGCTCCTCTTGGAGCCAGACAACCTCAGCCACGTTGGTAAAGCGCTCAAGGAGTCCGGCGATGGCATCTGCGGGCCAAGGGTAGATCTGCTCAACCCGAGCAATCGCCACGTGACCGGCAGTAGAAATCGACGCACGATGCGCTTCGACCTCATGCCCCACCTTGCCCGTCGCGAGAACTAGTCGTGTGACGGCAGCATCATCGTCAGCAACGTTGCAGACCACCGTCTGGAATGACCCCTCGACGAGTTCATCGAGCGGAGAGCGAGTCGCCGTGGCCCGGAGCATTGACTTGGGAGTGAAAATAACAAGTGGCGTCGAGTTCTCACGTCGTACCTGGCTACGCAGCAGGTGAAAGTATTGCGCTGCAGTCGTGGGTTGCGTTACGCGCATGTTGTTGCGGGCGCAGAGCGTCAAGAAGCGCTCGATTCGACCGCTCGAGTGTTCGGGCCCCTGACCTTCGTAGCCGTGTGGCAGCAGCATGACCAAGTTGGCACTCTGACCCCACTTGTCATCCGCGGCAACAATGAAGTTGTCAATGATGATCTGCGCGCCATTAACAAAGTCACCAAACTGGGCTTCCCAGGCCACGAGGGCTCGCTTCGCTTCAACGGAGTAGCCATATTCGTATCCGAGGGCGGCGTACTCACTAAGGAACGAGTCACGAACAGTGAAGAATCCATCGGCGCCGTCTAGGTGGCTGAGGGGAATCCACTGATCGCCATTGAGATTGTCAATGAAGGCAGCGTGCCGCTGTGAGAACGTACCCCGACGGGAGTCTTGACCCATGAGGCGTACGTTCGTGCCCTCCACGAGCAGCGAACCGAAGGCCATGGCCTCACCGAGACTCCAGTCAACTTCGCCTTCGGCGACCATTTGAGCTCGCTGAGCGAACTGACGCTCCAACTTTGGATGCATCGTGAAGCCTTCAGGGACTCGGCCCGTGGCATTGGCAATGGCGAGCAGTACTTCCCGCGCGACACCAGTGGCCGGAGCTGGCAGATCGGGGTGCACTTCGAGTGGTGACACTGCGTCGAGGACGGGCTTAGGGATAGTTCGAACTTCGTCGAGAACTTCCTGGAGCTTTTGGTTGAATGCATTGAGAGATGCCTCGGCCGCCTCGAGGTCGAGGTCACCTCGGCGGATCAAGGTCTCGGTGTAAATCTTGCGGACTGAACGCGTCTGATCGATTACGCGATACATCAAGGGCTGGGTGTAACTCGGGTCATCACCTTCGTTGTGACCGTGGCGGCGATAGCAGACAATATCCAGGACGATGTCACGCTTAAAGGTTTCGCGGTAATCAATAGCCAACTTCGCGGCGCGAGCGCACGCTTCAGGGTCATCGCCGTTGACGTGAATAATCGGCGCCTGAATCATCTTCGCTACATCGGTTGGATAGAAGCTCGAACGAGACGACGATGGTGCAGTAGTGAAGCCCACCTGGTTGTTAATCACGATATGCACGGTGCCGCCAATGCGATAACCGGAGAGCTGAGACATATTCAGGGTCTCGGCGACCACGCCCTGGCCAGCGAAGGCAGCGTCACCGTGAATCAGAATGGCAAGTCCAGGGAACTTGTCGGGCATCGGCACGACCGACGAACCGTCACTCGGCCGGATAACAAGATCTTGTTTAGCTCGGACGATCCCTTCAACCACAGGGTTGACTGCTTCGAGATGGGACGGGTTGGACGCCATGGCGACCGAGACTCGGGCGCCAGCTGGCGAGGTGTAGTGACCGGTGGCTCCCTTGTGGTACTTCACGTCACCGGAACCCTGAACACTTTCGGGATCGAGATTGCCTTCGAACTCGCTGAAGATGTCGCTGTAGCTCTTTCCGACAACATTGGCGAGGATATTGAGTCGTCCCCGGTGGGCCATGCCGATGATCACGTCGCTGGCCCCGTTATCGGCGGCAGCACTGATGATGGCATCGAGAGCCACGATGGTGGATTCACCACCTTCGAGACCAAAACGCTTCTGCCCGACGTAGCGGGTATGGAGAAACTTCTCAAAGACTTCAGCGGCCGTGAGTTTCTCCATGATGCGCTGTTGTCCGGCGGGCGTCACGGCGGTGGCAACCCCTTCGAGTCGCTGCTGGAACCACTTCTTTTGATCGAGGTCCATGATGTGCATGAACTCCACGCCCATCGTGCGGCAGTAGGCATCGCGCAGAATACTGAGCGCTTGATCCAACGTGGCGTGCGTCTTGCCCGCCAGACCATCGACAACAAAGGTTCGAGAGAGGTCCCAAATCGTTAGTCCGTAGTGGGCTAATTCAAGTTCGGCGTGTTGCGCCGGTGGTTCGGCCCGTAGTGGATCTAGGTCCGCCTGCAGATGGCCGCGAACCCGATACATGTTGATGAGTTCCTGGACTCGAATCTGCTTAAGGATCTGCTCATCAGCATTGGTTGAATCGTTGGTGTCCTTGGCCCACTGCGCCGGCTCGTAGGGAACGCCCATAGCAGTGAAGGCCTCTTCGTAGAAGTCGTGACTTCCAGTGAGGCATTCGGCAACGTACTTCAAGAACAGGCCTGACTCGGCACCCTGAATGATCCGGTGGTCATAGGTCGACGTCAGCGTCATCACCTTGCCGACGCCCATCGCCGCGAGTGCGCGTGGATCGGCCGATTCAAAGCCCGCGGGCCAGCCCAGTGCGCCAACGCCGAAGATGGCACCCTGTCCTGGCATGAGTCGAGGCACCGACTGCACCGTTCCGATAGTTCCGGGGTTAGTTAACGAGACCGTTGCTCCGGCGAGATCATCGGCGCCAGCCTTGCCACCATGAATCTTGCGAACGAGTTCTTCGTACGCGAAGACAAACCCTCGGAAGTCGTACGTGTCGGCATCTTTAATAACGGGGACCATCAAATTGCGAGTCCCGTCGCTCTTTTCCACGTCAACCGCCAAACCAAATCCCACGTGCTCGTGGCGAAGCACACCTGGTGTGCCCTTTTCGTCTACGGCGTCAACAAAGGTCGCGTTCATCGTTGGAACGACTTGGAGCCCACGAATCATCGCGTACGCGATGAAGTGGGTGAATGAAACCTTGGTGCCAGTCGTTCGACTAAGCGCCTCGTTCATCGCCACGCGGTTTACTTCAAGGAGACGCGCCGAAACTGACCGCACACTGGTCGCGGTGGGAACGGAAAGGCTGGCGTTCATATTGGCCGCAATACGCGCGGCCGCACCACGTAGCGGTGTGGCGTCTTTATTTACGATGGCCTCAACGGGAGGCTTTGCTGGAGCTCCGTCGAGTGGTCCGGCCACAGTGGGGACTGTAGGCATAGGGGCGCGTTGATAGTCGGCGAAGAACTCCTGCCAGGTCGGTGAGACCGAGGAAGGGTCGCTCAGAAATTGCTCGTAGAGGTCGTCAATGAGCCAGGCATTCGGACCGAACGACCCCGACTTGGCAATGTTGGAAACCGAATCAGATGAGGTTGGCACGCCTTTTAGGTTAGAGGCACTGCGGACCGTTATTACAAGGCATTAATTTTTCTTTCTACCGGTAGGTTTCTACCCATACGACCCGCTGATTCCGACCCCCTAGGCCTCACCGCCCTTCCACTGCCCGAGATTCCCCATCTTGCCGTCTGGGAGCGGACTACTGACACCCCGCTGGCAACCGTTATCTGTGTTCACGGGGGCCTCGACCGGGGAGGCTCCTTTGCCCGAATGGCCCGGCGAATGGACCACTACCGGGTCATCGCCTACGACCGTCGGGGATACCAGCAGTCTCGAAACCGTCAGCCCCTCAGTCTCGACGGCCACGCCGAGGACTTACGGGCCTTAGTGGATGCCGTCAGAAACGATCGACCGACGGTGGTTTTTGGTCACTCCTACGGTGGCGTCGTGGCGTTACGCAGCACTGAAGTCGGTGCGACCTTTGACGCCATGGTGACCTACGAACCTCCGCTCCCCTGGCTCGTTCCCCGCACAGGGTCCTTCGGCGACCTGAACCCCGATCCGGCGGCCGAAGCGGAGTCATTCTTTCGGCGCATGGTCTCGAATTCGGCCTGGGAACGCATGAGTGATGCCGAGCAGCAGTCTCGTCGAAGTGACGGCCCTGCCCTCCACGACGACCTTTCGACGATTCGCAACACCACCGCGGCAGTGAACTGGTCCGGCGTGGCCACTCCGTGGACGTACGGGCACGGCGATACCGCAGACCGCCTCGAGTACTACGAATCAATCGCCGCAGGCCTCCGCCGAGATCTGCCCACAATCACGACAACCAAAGTGACTCACGCCGGCCACGGAGCTCACCTCAGCAATCCCGAGGCCATGGTCCGCCTCATCGACTACCGACTGGAACAACTATGAAAATTGCGATCACTGGTGCCACTGGTTTTCTTGGACGCGCTTTAGTCGCTTCATTGATTGAGCGTGGCGACACGCCCATCCTCTTCTCCCGGGCTCAAACGGCTGAACGAAACGTTGTACGTTGGCAACCTTCGGCTGGAGAAGTCAATCGAGACGATCTCGCCCGCGTCGGGAGTATCGACGTATTCGTTCACCTCGCCGGGGCTGGTATTGCCGACAAGCGATGGACGGCAGGCCGTAAGAAGGAAATTCTTGAATCTCGAACAAACGGCACAGCCCTACTCGCCAAAACCATCGTTGGGCTCGAGACTCCACCCGCCGTCGTACTCAGCGGCTCGGCCATCGGCTACTACGGCTCCAAGGGCGATGAAGTTCTCACCGAAGCGAGTCCTCCTGGCGA
>WLKR01000120.1 GCA_009701115.1 Actinomycetota bacterium
CGGTTACGGCCGCTCTCCGATGCACTACTTCAGTATCGCGAGCAGGTCGAGAAGATGAACGTAGACCGCGCCACATCCTTCGAGTCACTATCTAAGACGACCTCGCGCCTCATGGAACTGCAAGATCGTTCCATCAGCGAGACGGAACGCCTCAACCGAATTCTGGGTCGCGAGAAGGACCGCGGTAGTTGGGGTGAAAATCAACTCGAGAACATTTTCCGCTTGTCGGGTATGGAGCCGTACATCGATTACATGACGCAACTCACGGTGAGCCAGGACGCCAAGAATGTGCGCCCCGACGCCGTGGTGCGGCTTCCTGGACGCGGCAACTTTGCGATTGACTCCAAGGCACCACTAGCTGACTACGACACGTACTTGGCCGCCGAGACACCCGAGCAGCAGGCCGAAGCCGCCAAGGTCTTTGCCGCCACGGTGAAGCGACACATTCAACAACTCACGTCCAAGTCGTACTACGACTACATAAAGCCTTCACCAGATTTTGTCGCGTGCTTTATTCCTAGTGACAACGTGCTCTCCACCGCTCTCAGTGGTGACCAGGACCTGTGGAACTTTGCCGTCCGCAGCAAAGTGCTCCTCTGTGGCCCCTCGTCACTGATGGGCATGCTGTGGTCGGTGGCCTACGGCTGGCGCCAATCGCAGTTGCAAGAAAATGCCCAGGAGATCATGGACCTCTCCGAAACGCTCCATCAGCGCATCAGTGTGGCTTATGGTCACTTTCACGAATTGAGCCGCTCACTGGGCACCACGGTGAAGAGTTACAACAAGTTGGTGGATTCGATGGAGTCCCGACTCCTCGTAACGATTCGCACCATGGAGACCAAGGGTGTTAAGAGCAAGGCCGATATCAAGGAAGTCGATGCGCTCGTGGAGTTGCCTCATGACCCCAATCCCGACAAATGGCCCGTTGCACCCGCCCTACCTCTCACCACCCTGGAGGCGGAAATTGTCGAACTTCCGCGCGAGACCGAGTAGCGAACTGATTGCTGACTAGGTTCTCTCCGTGGCGAGCAGGGGTGAATTACGGAGACGGCGACAGCTGCGTGTACTGATAGTCGTCATCGCCGTGGCGACGTTGGGGACCTTTGCTCGTGATGTCATCAATGCCGCCCACAACTCTCAATCGGCGCGAGCCTCTCGTAACACCACCTTTGGCACCCTGGCCAGTCAACTGCTCCGCGAAGGTGCGGCGCTGGACCACGACACTCTCGTCACTCTGCAGCGGGCGACCACGATGTCACGTAGTGACTTCGTGGATGCTTGGGACCAGTTAGAAGTTCGCGCCCGCCAAGTGGGGCTGGACACCGCACGACTCCAGGTGCCGACTGTTGATCGCCAACTCAATGTTGTGTTGGCCGACATCATGATTCAACGGGTATCGAGTTGGGAGGTCATCCGCCATTACGTGACGGCCCCTCTCGGAGTGGGTACCGCGCAGACGACAACGGTTCCCTTGGTCAGCGCGCTAGCAACGATCGCCCGCACTAACGCGCAGTGGAGCGCCGCGCACGGCCGATTGCATCGAGAACCGGGCCATGTTCGCTTGCCAGTTAGCGAATGGACCTTGCCGGCGAATGACGTAACCGGACTAATTGCCACGGCCGTGAAGCAGGTGAGGCTGCGCGCTTCAGCAACGGTCTCTATCAATGCCGTATCAATTGACCCGCAACCGCTGCCGTCGAATGCGGCTCAGTTGGTCCTGCTCGCCCGTGAGCAGATTGCCGTAGGCGTGTCCCTCCGCAATCTCTCCTCGACCGACACCACCGTTACGGTTCATCTGGCGCTAGCCCCTGAGCAAAAATCTGGTATTCCCGTTTCGAAGTCGATCACCGTTGTCCTGCCACAACAGTCCAATGTCGCCGTTTTGTTTGATTCAGTCGCCATAAAGGCATCGGAACGTGGAGTGTTTCGCATCTGGGTAACCGGCGCTCGGCCCAATTCACCCGGATCGGCGAGTCGTTTCTACACATTCAAGGTGGCCTCGGCCGGTTGATCTGTAGACACGGTTTAACTAAACCTCTACGATAGGCATTGGCTATTTGTGCGAAAGAAGGCAACCGTGCCACAGACCATCACCGTCACCGATAATCGGACTGGTGAGTCTTACGAACTCCCCATAGAGAACGGGGGCATTGCTGCGAAGGATTTCGCTAAGGCCGTTCCCGGTGTTTGGTTCTACGACCCCGCATTCATGCAGACCGCCGCGGCGGAAAGCGCCATCACCTACCTCGATGGCGAGGCCGGCATCTTGCGTTACCGCGGTTATCCCATCGAGCAGTTGGCCGAAAAGTCGACCTACCTCGAAGTTGCCTACTTGCTCCTACACGGTGAACTCCCCAACCTGGAACAGGCCGACGCCTGGAAGAAGGAAGTTACGTACCACACCTTCATTCACGAAAACGTGCGAAAGCGTTTCCTCGAAGGATTCAACTACGACGCACACCCCATGGGCATGATGGTTTCGGCTGTCGCTGCGCTCTCGACGTACTACAAGGACGCGAAGGAAATCGACAATCCGGAAATCTTGAACAAGCAGATCGTGCGATTGATTGCCAAGATGCCAACACTGGCCGCCGCCGCTCACCGCTTCAGCGTGGGCATGCCGTTCGTTTACCCGGACAACTCGCTGGGCTACGCCGAAAACTTCCTCTCCATGATGTGGAAGGTCGCCGAACCCCGTTACGAGCCCGACCCCGTTTTGGCCCGCGCTCTCGACGTGCTCTTTATCCTCCACGCCGATCACGAACAGAACTGTGGCACGACCGCGATGCGCGTCGTTGGTAGTGCGCACGCCGATCCCTATTCGGCCGCCGCCGCCGCCACGTCGGCTCTCTACGGTCCCCGTCACGGCGGTGCCAACGAGCAGGTCTTGCGTATGTTGAAAGACATCGGTTCAATCGAGAACGTGCCCGGCTTCATCGAAGACGTCAAGGCCGGTAAGGGCAAGCTTCAGGGCTTTGGCCACCGTGTCTACAAGAACTTCGATCCCCGGGCCGAGATTATTAAGCGCACGGCCGACGACGTCTTCAAGGTGACGGGTAAGAACCCATTGCTCGACATAGCACTCAAGCTCGAAGAAGTCGCCCTCCAGGACGACTACTTCCGTTCGCGCAAGCTCTACCCCAACGTGGACTTCTACTCCGGCTTGATCTATCAGGCCATGGGTTTCCCCATCGAGATGTTTACGGTGTTGTTCGCTATTCCCCGCATGTCGGGTTGGTTGGCCCACTACACCGAGCTACTCGGACAAGACGCCAAGATTGCGCGACCCCGCCAGCTCTACACCGGCTCAGACAAGCGTGACTACGTCCCAATGGCTCAGCGCTAGTACGGCGAGTCGAGAGTAAGACCCTTCCGTATCGCGGCCGCAGTAGTTTTTCGGCCGAAGGCGCTTAGCCCTGGCGAGGTGTAACGATACGGGTGAGGCCCTCTTGCACCATTGAGACGCAGAGTTCGCCGGACCGATTGAAGAGGAAGCCGCGAGCGACACCACGAGCCCCGTGGGCGATCGGTGAATCCATGTCGTAGAGCAACCACTCGTCAGCCTTCACCTGACGGTGGAACCACATGCAGTGGTCCAAGCTGGCGCCCATAAAGGTGCCGTCGTCCCAGCGAATGTCGTGGGGACCCAAGATGGCGTCGAAGAGACTCATGTCACTGGCGTAGGTAACAACGCACGCGTGCAACAGTTGGTCGTCAGCCAACGTTCCATCGGCTTTGATCCACACCTGCTTGGTGGGTTCGCGAGGCCGCGTTGGGCTCCAGGGGAGTTCGCCGATAAAACGTTGGTCAATGGGGTGTTGACGCTTGAACCATTCGTCAATGTCTTGACCGTTGCTGGCTGCCTTGATGCGTTCAAACAAGGTGGGGATTGTCTCGGGCTGTTCAACGTCTGGAGCGGCGATCTGATGGTCGAGCCCATCTTCTTCAGTGTGGAAGCTGGCCTGCATGTTGTAGATGGCGCGCCCGTGCTGAATGGCTACGACTCGCCGAGTGGTGAAGCTCTTACCGTCTCGGATCCGGTCCACTTCGTAAAGAATTGGCACCTTGGGGTCGCCGGGCCGAAGAAAGTATGAGTGGAGTGAGTGCACTCGACCCTGGTCGACCGTTCGACCGGCGGCCATGAGGGCCTGAGCCGCGACTTGGCCTCCGAAGACCCGCTGACGTTCTTCGTTGGGCTGGGTTCCACGAAAGATATTGACTTCGATGGTTTCGAGGTCGAGGAGGTGGACGAGAAAATCGAGAGATTCAGACACAGGTACATCGTAGGGGAGACTGCATTTTGCTAATCAGCGGTCTATCGTAAACAAGTGACCACAGCACTGACATTCCCACAAGGATTCCTCTGGGGGACCGCTACGGCGGCGCACCAGATTGAAGGCAATAACACCAACTCTGACTGGTGGCGCTTCGAGCACGAAGCGGGCCGGGTGAAAGAGCCCAGTGGTGATGCCTGTGACTCGTTTCACCTCTACGAGCGGGACCTCGACATCGTGGCCTCACTCGGTCTCAACAGCTATCGCTTCTCGATTGAGTGGGCCCGTATCGAGCCGGCCGAAGGCGAGTTCTCTCGTGCATCGCTGAACCACTATCGACGCGTCCTCGAGGCCTGCATTGCCCGCGGACTCGTGCCCGTCGTGACCTTGCACCACTTCACGTTGCCGCAGTGGGTTGCGGATGCCGGTGGCTTTGAAGCACCAAAGATTGTTCAGTGGTTGGGTCGCTACGCCCAACAGGTTGGTCAAGCACTCGGTGATCTCATTGGCGTGGGCTGCACGATCAATGAGCCGAACATCGTTGCGGTGATGGGTTATCGCTACGGAGTGTTCCCTCCGGC
>WLKR01000121.1 GCA_009701115.1 Actinomycetota bacterium
CCGAGCGAGGGCGTCGCCAATCACCGTGGAGCGCAAGTGGCCGACGTGCATCTCTTTGGCGACGTTCGGGGCCGAGTAGTCAATGACGATCGTCTTGGCCTTAGGCGACACGGGAACGTTCAGGCGCTCATTGGCCACCAACTCGTTGAGTTGCTGACCAAGAAACGCTGACGTCAGTGAGAGGTTGAGAAATCCGGGACCGGCTACTTCAACGGTGGCGAGACCGGTGAGGTCGAGTGCGGCCACCAGTTCGTCGGCTACTTCTCGGGGTGGTCGGCCGAGAGCCTTCGCCAGACCCATCACGCCATTGACCTGATAGTCAGATCGATCAGAGGGGCGCAGCACGGGGTCACTACCCAGCTTCAGGACATCAAAGGCACTCTGCAGGCGAGCTTCGAGGACTTCGTATGTAGAGGGCATTAACTCATTCTCTCACTTGCCGTCTTCACGATGACGGTCCGAATCAAAGGGGGTGACCACAATCTTGAGCAGTGCGGCCAGCTGTTCGCGCATCGAACCATCTAGACCGTCGAGCAATTCGTCCTCTCGTGCGACCAAGTCCGTGAGGGCCGAGTCGACCCGGCGCTGCCCGGCCGCCGTCAAGCGAATACGAACCGAGCGAGCGTCAGTGGGGTCCGGGCGACGACGGATCAGACCGCGGTCTTCTAAGTGTCGCAGTCGATTCGTCATCGTTCCCGAGGTGACCAGCGTCTGGGCCAGCAGTTGACTCGGTGAGAGCTCGTGGGGCGGATCACTGCGCCGGAGCGCGGACAAGACGTCGAAGGACCACGTCTCTAATTCGTGCCGAGCGAAAATCGTGGTGCGCTGGCGGTGCAGGTGCTGGGCCAGTCGGGTCACCCGGGACCAGACCTCCAGCGGCGAGACGTCGACCGTCGGCAGTGCCCGCTGCCACCCTTCGACTATTCGCTCGACCTCGTCCTGCATATTCCTCCTGGGCGTTACTTCAATATACCTTGACGTCAAGATACTTTTTGCATAGTATGAAGCCATGAGCAATGAACTGAACTCCTTTGACGCCAAGAGCACCCTTTCAGTCGGCGACCAGTCGCTGACCTACTACTCACTCCAAGCTCCCGCCCTGCGCGAACTCGGTGTTGACCAGCTCCCTTACTCCATCAAGGTGCTGCTCGAGAACCTGCTGCGCCACGAAGACGGCAAGAAGGTCACGAAGGAAGACATTGCGGCCCTCGCCTCGTGGGCCAAGACGCCGACGCGTCACGGTGAAGCGGCCGGCGACGACGCTCGCGAGATTGCCTTCACCCCCGAGCGCGTCTTGATGCAAGACCTCACCGGCGTGCCCGCCGTGGTCGACCTGGCCGCCATGCGCGACGCGATCATCGCCCTCGGTGGCGATGCCGAGAAGATCAACCCCCTCGTACCCGTCGAGTTGGTCATCGACCACTCCGTCATCTTGGAGCGCACCGGCACGGCCGAGAGCTACGAAGAGAACGTCGCCATTGAGTACGAGCGCAACCGTGAGCGTTACGAATTCCTGAAGTGGGCCCAGAGCTCCTTCCGCAACTTCCGCGTAGTGCCTCCGGGCATGGGTATCTGCCACCAGGTCAACCTGGAGCACCTCGCTCGCGTGGTCTTCAACACTGACGGCGTGGCCTACCTCGACACCGTGGTCGGCACCGACTCGCACACGACCATGATCAACGGACTCGGCGTTCTTGGCTGGGGCGTTGGTGGCATTGAGGCCGAGGCCGCCATGCTCGGTCAGCCCACCTCGATGTTGATCCCGCCCGTCGTGGGACTCCGTCTCATTAACGCCACCCGCGAAGGGGTAACGGCCACGGACGTTGTCCTCACCATCACCGAACTGCTGCGTAAGCACGGCGTGGTCGGCAAGTTCGTCGAAGCGTACGGACCGGGCATCTCGGCCCTGTCGCTCGAGACGCGCGCCACCATTGGCAACATGGGTCCCGAGTACGGCGCCACCTGTGCCATCTTCCCCATCGACCAGGTCACTCTCGACTACTTGAAGTTCACCGGTCGCCCCGCCGAGCAGCTCGCGCTCGTCGAGACCTACGCCAAGGCTCAGGGCATCTGGCACGACGCCACTAGCCCCGAGCCAATCTTCTCGGAGTACGTGGAGCTCGACCTCTCAACCGTGGAGCCAAGCCTGGCTGGACCGAAGCGTCCCCAAGACCGCGTTCGTCTCGGTGGCACCCGTGAGGCCTTCCGCACGGCCCTCGGTCGCGACCCCAAGGAAGTGCACGGCACCGACGCCGCCGCCACACTGCGCGATGGCGCCGTCACCGTGGCTGCCATTACGTCCTGCACCAACACCTCGAACCCCAGCGTCTTGGTCGCGGCCGGACTGGTCGCGAAGCGGGCCGTAGAAAAGGGCCTGACCGTGAAGCCCTGGGTGAAGACGTCACTTGCTCCCGGAAGTCGCGTCGTAACCGACTACCTCGATCGGGCCAATCTCTCTAAGCCCCTCGATGACTTGGGTTTCTACCTCGCCGGCTACGGCTGCACCACGTGCATTGGTAACACGGGCCCACTGCTCGATGGCGTGAGCGATGCCGTGAACGAGCACGATCTCTCCGTCGTCTCCGTGCTCTCGGGTAACCGCAACTTCGAAGGTCGAATCAGCCCCGACGTGAAGCAGAACTTCCTCGCGTCACCACCACTCGTCGTGGCCTTCGCCCTGGCCGGTACGGTCGACATCGACCTGACCACCGAGCCACTCGGCACCGACAGCAACGGCGAGCCCGTCTTCTTAAAGGACATCTGGCCTAGCGACCGCGAAGTGGCCGATGCCGTTCGTGCCTCGTTGACGCCCGAGATGTTCGCCACTCGCTACGCCGCCGCCTTCGACGGTGACGAGCGTTGGCAGGCCGTTCCGACGAGCAAGACCGTTACCTACTCTTGGGACTCCAACTCGACCTACGTCAAGTTGCCCCCCTACTTCGAGGGCCTCTCGATGCAGGTCGGACAGGTCCACGACGTCGTTGGCGCTCGCGTCCTCGCGAAGCTCGGCGACTCCGTAACCACAGACCACATCTCCCCCGCCGGCAACATTCGTCCCAACGTGCCGGCCGGACTCTTCCTGACCGAGCGTGGCGTCAGCCAGGCCGACTTCAACTCCTACGGCACCCGTCGAGGCAACGACTCGATCATGGTCCGTGGCACCTTCGCCAACATTCGACTGCGCAACCAGCTCGTTGACGTTGAGGGTGGCGTGACGAAGAAGTTCCCCGAAGCCGAGCAGATGTTTATCTTCGATGCCGCCACGGAGTACGCCAGCGAAGGCACCCCGTTGATGATTTTGGCCGGTAAGGAGTACGGTTCCGGTTCGAGTCGTGACTGGGCGGCCAAGGGCACCAAGTTGCTCGGTGTCCGGGCCGTTCTCGTCGAGAGCTACGAGCGCATTCACCGTTCCAACCTCGTCGGCATGGGCATCTTGCCGCTGCAGTACAAGGCCGGGGAGACTGCGGCTACGTACAACCTCGATGGATCGGAAGTCTTTACCGTTAACGGCATTGAAGCGTTGAACCAGGGCGCGACCCCCAGCACGGTCACACTCGATGTTCAGCGCGCCAACGGTGAGTCGTTCAGCTTTGACGTTCGACTCCGTATCGACACGCCCACCGAGGCCGAGTACTGCTGCAACGGTGGTGTCTTGAACTTTGTTCTCCGACAGTTGGCAGTGAACTAACCAGCCAGGGGCGTTCATCCATGACTTCTGCGCGTCACGCGTAGAAGTTGTCGGGTAGTTAGACATAGTTAATTTATTTCCAGCGGTGCGGCGACGCTCCTAAGTACTATTTCGAAATGAACCCATTAGCGCTGTCAACAAAAGTCATCGACGCCGGCGTTGCTTCCGAGCCCGTCAATCGCGTCACCAACGAACTCACCGAACTCGCGGACGGTCTGGCGATTGTCGAAAGTTTCAGCCACACGCTGGCCTGGGACACCGGTGACGGGTTGATGTGTTTCGACGCCTCGGGGGTGAGTAGTGGTGCCCAGGTGGTGTCGGCGATTCGCTCCTGGCGGGCCGATCCCATCACCTCGCTCGTCTACACCCACGGTCATGCGGACCACGTCGGCGGAAGCTCAGCCTTTGCCGCCGACGCCACAGACAAGGGTCTGTCGCTCCCTACGGTCTACGGTCACGCCAACGTCAACCCCCGGATTGATCGCTACGCCCTGACCTCGGACTGGAATCTGGCTATCAACCACCGTCAGTTCGGTGGCGTCTCGAGTGACATGGGTCTGGACATTGGTGCCGGGGCTAAGAAATTCCTACCTGGATCCACCCTGCGTACCGACATTTCTTTCGATGACTTCTACACCATGACGGCCGGCGATACCACTGTCGAATTTCACCACGGTCGGGGCGAAACTGACGATCACCTCTGGGGGTGGCTACCCGAAAAGAAGTGGATCTTCACGGGTGACTTCATTATCTGGAACTACCCCAATGCCGGTAATCCACAGAAGGTCCAGCGGTACGCATTGGAGTGGGCTCAGGCGCTGCGCAAGATGATCGCCCAAGGGCCTGAGCTCTTGTTGCCCGCTCACGGTCTGCCCATCGAAGGTAAGGCCCGTATTGCGCGCGTCCTCGACGAGATCGCGTCAACGTTGGAGGATGTTGTGAGCCGCGTGCTCGACATGATGAATGCCGGCGAGACGCTCGACACCATTATTCACACCGTCAAGGTTGATGCCGCGACCTTAGAAAAGCCCTACCTGCGCCCCTATTACGACGAGCCCGAGTTTGTGGTTCGCAATATCTGGCGACTCTACGGAGGATGGTGGGACGGAGCGGCCTCACGGCTCAAGCCCGCCGCCGATGCCGCGGTCGGAGCCGAACTA
>WLKR01000122.1 GCA_009701115.1 Actinomycetota bacterium
CCATCCACTGTATGGCCACTATGAATTGCAGGCGCCGGAGAATCTTTTGGGGGCTCATGACTGGCACGCAGACCACGCTACTGTTCGCCCCGCTCCGCTGACTTCCAACATGCGGATTGGGGTAATTCTTCTTCTAGGCTCATTTGATGGAACTAGAACTTTCTGGCAAAGCCTTCATCATTACGGGTGGTACCGAGGGGCTCGGCTCAGCGCTAGCCCAATCGCTCATTGCCGAAGGGGCCAAGGTGGCCATCTGTGGTCGCCGGGCCGACAAGGTTGCGGAGGCCGCACTGTTACTGGGACCCAACGCGCTCGCTCTTCAGGCCGACGTCACGGTGACAGAACAACTCGACACCTTCTTTGATCAAGCCCTGGCTACCTTCGGGCGACTCGACGGAGTTGTGAACAACGCGGGTCGTTCCGCCGCTACGCCGTTACTGGACTCGACTGATGAAGAGTGGCGCGAAGACTTCGAACTGAAAGTCATTGCGGCGGTTCACCTGATCCGCAGGGCCATTCCCGAGCTGATTCAAAACCGCGGCGCCGTCCTCAATATTCTCGCCGTCAAGGGTAAGGCCCCCGACGCCGGCTCGACGCCCACGGCCGCCTCGCGCGCCGCCGGCTTAGCAATGACCAAGGCTCTCTCGGGTGAACTCGCTCCGCACGGAGTACGAGTGAATGCCATCTTGATTGGTCTAATTAAGTCCGGCCAGTGGACCCGGCGAGCTGACGCAATGTCGATGGCTCACGACGATCTCTACGGGGCCATTGTCCAACATCAAGGCATCCCACTGGGTCGCGTCGGAGAGGCCAGCGAATTCGCCGATCTCGCGACCTATCTCCTCTCGGCCCGCGCGAGTTATCTCACGGGCGTGGGCATCAACCTCGATGGAGGCCTCTCGCCGCTGCCTTAGCGAAGCGCGAGAGCGATGGCGGTGAAGTGCAAGCTGGCACCGACCAACGTAAAGGCGTGGAAGAGCTCGTGGTAGCCGAAAACTTTGGGCCAGAGCTTGGGCCGTTTTGTTCCGTAGAAGATGGCGCCGACGGTGTAGGCCAATCCGCCACCAAGAATGAAGAGTAGGCAGGCCAGGCCACCCCCGCGGTACATCTGCGGGATGAAGGCTACGGCGGCCCACCCCACGACGAGATAGGGGAGTGTCGCGACCCACTTCGGGGTATCAAGGGCCAGTTGGCGAATCGTGACGCCGACCACGGTGCCAGTGGCGACAACGACGAGCAACACTGTTCGCGCGGTGCCGTGCATGGTGATGCCGGCGAGACCGAAGTAACTGCCGGCAATGGCCGCAAAGATGGCCGAGTGATCGGCCCGGCGCCAAGCCCGACGTGCGCGAGGCTGCCAATTGACACGGTGAAAGAGTGCGCTGGTCAACATCATGGCGGCGACGCCACCGACGAAACAGAGTGACCACGCGATATCTGCGCCATTTTCTGCCAGAACAATCAAAATTGGCGAACAGGCCAACAGGACGATTAACCCACCGAGGTGGAGCCAGCCTCTGAGGAGGGGCTTCGTGAGCACTGTTTGTTCTTCCATGCGGTCAGCCTAGGAAGGAAAGCCATCCACATTGCCAAACTATTAGTACGGCGAGCCCGCAGTACAGGATTGGCATTAACTGCGCGCTCCACCGTTGACCAAATTGAATAGCTGAAGGCCGCCGAGCTACGAAACGAGCAAGAAACACAGCTCCGATATCGAGCACAAGGATGGTGGCGGCCACGGTAATGCCGCGCAAGACTCCCTGGGCTCGCAGAATGGGAATCCAAATCGCGATGTTGTCACCGCCCAGTCCCACGGTGACCAGGAACGTCGTCGTGGCTCCCCGTCGCTGGGCTGCCAGTTCATTGCGGTGGCGCCAACCGTGCCAGGCGAGAGCAAGTGGCGCCACTGCGAGGATGCCAATCCACTGGAGTGAGATGAAATTCAAGGCGCTACCGACGGCGGCCGAACCGATGATCAGAACGAGGACACCGATGATGTGGGCGTACGAAACACGGCGAAACCGTTTGGGTTCGGTGAGCACCAACTGGGCGGCAAAGGCGAAGAAGTTGTCGATCATCGTGCCCAAGAAGGCACCGATACCAATAGCAATAGCCACCATCACGTCGCGCATGGGGTCACCATACCCCGCACGCCCAGAAAGGACCATCTTTCTCGGCGGTACAGTTGGAGCGGAGTAATGATGAATACAAACGTGCCACCACCAACCGAGCAGCAGTTGGAAGCGGCCCGTCGCGTCATTGGCGATCACCTCGTTCCTACGCCCACGGTGACTCTCTCGTTGCGTGGTCGACCAGTTCTCACCAAGATGGAACTCTTTCAACCAACTGGTGCCTTCAAGATTCGCGGTGCCTTAGCCGCAATCGATGCGGCACTTAAGAGCGACCCCACGGGTGCCGTTATCGCCTCTTCGGCGGGTAATCACGGACTCGGGATCGCCCACGCTGCCATGCTGCTCGGTGCCCGCGCCACGGTCGTGGTTCCCGAAACGGCTTCGGCCGCCAAGGTGAAGAAGTTGCGTAGTTACGACATTGAGCTCATCCAACACGGCAACTCCTACGACGACGCCCAGGCCTTTGCTCTCGCGTTGGCGTCCGAACGGTCGATTCGTTTCCTCTCTCCCTTTAATGATCCCGATGTCGTGGCCGGTCAGTCCACGGTCTTCGAAGAGATGTTGCACCAAGCTCCCGAATTGGAGCACCTGGTCGTCAGCGTCGGCGGCGGCGGGCTGATCTCTGGCTCTCTGATTGCGCGAGAAGCCCACGGTCGCACCGACATCCAGGTAACAGCCGTGCAACCGAAGAACTCCTCGGCCCTCTACTTTGCGCTGCAGGGAATGACGATGGCTGAAATCACGCATCTACCCACAATCGCCGACGGACTCGCGGGAGGTGGTGACGATGGCGCTATGACAAACGCCATTGTGGCTCACCACCAGATTCCCTTTGTGCTGGTGCCCGAGGCAGAGATTCGTAGCGCCGTGCGGGAATGTGTCGAGCAGAACGGTCTAGTGATGGAGGGTTCGGCCACGGCCTCCTACGCCGCTATTACCAGCAATCTCATTAACGACACGTCGAGTCGAGTTGGTTTTATTGCCTGCGGACGCAACATCGCCTTCGATCTACTGCAGAGTCTGCTGGCCGAGTAGCTAAAAGAGCGTGGTCGGTTCGCTACGTGCAATGAGTTCTGGTCCGTCGTTACGGACATTTCCCACCGCACTACCGACGCCGTAGTGCTCTAGCGTGCCGTTTGGTGCCGGGGCCAGCAGGGCCTGACGCAGCGATCCGGGGGCGTTGGTATCGAGCCAGGGTTCCACGGTCGCCACAGTCAAGATGACGGGCATGCGATCGTGAATGCCCTCGATGTCGTCGCTTGGTGTTGTCGTTATCACGGTGCAGGTCCGCACTATCGGGGCCTCGGGATCCGCGGGGTTACGCCACTGCTCGACGAGACCAGCGAGCAAGAGGGGCGTACCGTCGCGACGGGTAAAGAAGTGGGGTTGACGACCCTTACCGTCACGGTGGTTCCACTCGTAGAAACCATCGACGGGAATAACGCAGGGATGTTTGGCGAATGCGGAGCGAAATGAGGGTTTTTCAGTAATCGTTTCACTGCGGGCGTTGAAGAGTCTGTTGGAGATACTCGGGTCTTTCGCCCAACTCGGTAGTAGACCCCAGCGGTAGCGATCAAGAGTGCGACTGTGGTCATCTTCGGTAACGGCAAACAACGAACGTTGCGGTCCGATATTCCAGCTCGCTCGACCTTCGGGGTCAATGCCGGCGGCCAGCGCGGCATCGAGAAATCGAGCCAACTTCGCTGGAGGGGTATAGAGGGCGACGCGTCCGCACATAGTGAGAATGCTACGAACTCGTGTGCGGTGTTACCAGACGATGGGACCGGTGGCCGCCAGAGCCCGACCTTCGGCCCGCACACCCTTGGCGACGAGGTCCTCAGCTGCTTCCTGCCAGAGAGCTCGCAGTCGGTAGTGGGGAATCTGGGGGTAGAGGTGGTGGAGTGCGTGGTGGTCGTGGCCCCGAATCAGCCACCGCGACCCACGAAAGACGGCGATACGGGTGTCGACGTAGCGGCCCGTCTCGCTGGCGGGGTGGTGGGGGAACCACGCAAAGACAAAGAGCAACCAGAGGGCCTGAAGACGTCCCGGGATGTACCAGAGCATGAGTGCCGGCCAGCCGACCCCGAGGAGAAATGCTGCCGCGAGGGCCACGGTGGTCAAGATCCAGAACCGTAACTGAATAATCCCACTCGTACGGTCGTTGTCGGCGCCGAGGGACCGCTGAACCTGCTGAGGTAAGACCTTTCGGAGTGCGGGAATAAAGGCAAAGAACGGGAGAAAACTCGAGATCACCGCTACCGCGAACCACTTGCCGACGAGGGAGCTGAGCTTGCCGTAGGTGTAGTGATCGGGGTCACGGTCAGGATTGTTGGTGTAGGCGTGGTGGCGTAAGTGTGAAGATCGGTGCGCGGCGAACGAGAAGCCGAGCGGAATCGCGCAGATGGCGCCAACGAAATTCTCCACTCCTCGCCACTTCTCCTGTCGGCCCGAGATGTTGCCGTGGACCGCTTCGTGCATGGGCATGTAGAAGAGGGACGCCACAATGGTGTTGATAATGAGACCCGCCCACAGCGGGACGTGGTGCGTCAGAGACACGACTACAACGGCGACCCAGAGCGCTACGCAGAGGGCAAAGGTCGCGACGATACGGATCTGGAAGCCTCCCCAGTATTTTGAGGCGATGGCCCGTTCAGCGGCG
>WLKR01000123.1 GCA_009701115.1 Actinomycetota bacterium
CGACACTGCTTCAAGTTCGGGCTTCTTTGAGAGTGGCAGTACGGCCACCTGATAGGGGGCGAGTCGCCAGTGGAGACGCAGCACGGTACGCACTTCCCCACCCACTTCGTCCTCTTCGTAGGCCGAGAGCAAGAACGCCATCATGGCCCGGGTAGCTCCGGCGGCCGGTTCGATGACGTGAGGGGTATAGCGCTCGTTGCTGGCTTGGTCGAAGTACTCCAACTTGGTGCCACTGGCTGCCGAGTGGGCCTTCAGGTCAAAGTCGGTGCGATTGGCAACACCTTCAAGTTCGCCCCAGCCCCACGGGAAGAGGAACTCAATGTCGGCCGTACCGGTTGAGTAGTGACTGAGCTCATCGGGGTCGTGGTGACGAATACGAATCTTGGACTTATCGATTCCCAGCGCCTGATACCAGCTGTAACGCTCCTCGATCCAGTAGTCGAACCACTTCGGTGACTCGGCCGGTGGTACGAAGTACTCCATCTCCATCTGCTCAAACTCCCGAGTTCGAAAGACAAAGTTCTGAGGGGTGATCTCGTTGCGGAAAGACTTACCGACCTGGGCGATACCAAACGGGGGCTTCTTGCGCGTCGTGATCTGCACGTTCATGAAGTTGGTGAACATGCCCTGCGCCGTTTCGGGGCGGAGGTACGCCACGGCACCGTCATCTTCAATCGGTCCGGCGTGTGTCTTGAACATCAAGTTGAAGGCGCGAGCCGGGGTGAGGTCCCGACTGCCACACTTGGGGCAGATGCCGTCAATCTGGTCTTCCCGGAGTCGCTCGTTGCACTGCTTGCAGTCCACGAGCGGGTCGGTGAAGGTGGCGAGGTGGCCCGAGGCGGCCCATACGGCCGGGGGCGAAAGAATGGCGGCGTCCAAGCCGACGACATCGTCGCGAAGCTGGACCATCGAGCGCCACCAGGCATTCTTCACATTCCGGAGCAGGAGTACGCCGAGGGGGCCGTAGTCGTAGGTGGAGCGGAATCCCCCGTAAATTTCAGCCGAAGGGAAGACGAATCCTCGGCGCTTAGCCAGATTAATGACCTTGTCTAAGAGTTCGGGATTTGGAGTTGCTTCGACGTCGGACATGCCCTACAGGCTACCGGACGCCTCTGGCATTTCGGAAGAACGTAAGCGCAGGATGACCTGATTGGCCACGAGTCGTCCGCGCTCGCTCAAGACGACGTTCGACCCTTCAATGCGAATTAGATGAGCGATCTCCTCGAGAGAGGCGAAGGCCTCAATGGGAACTCCCTTACGCGTGCGCAGCGCCAGCGACTGGGCTTCGAACTCTTGGGCCGCGGGGGCGACTACTTCCTCGCCGCCGCGAGGGAGCGACCCTTCGTGGAGCATCGCAATGTAGCGATCGGGGGTTCGAACATTCCACCAGCGCAGACCATCAACGTGCGAGTGGGCCGCGGAGCCAAAGCCCACGTAGTTGCCACGATTCCAGTACACGTGATTATGGCGACACTCGTGACCAGGCTTCGCCCAGTTCGAGATCTCCTCCCACTCAAACCCGGCCTCGGCCAGCATTTCGCCCACGACGTCGTAGGCGTCGGCGGAGTCGTCTTCATCGGGATGCCGTTTGGGGTCTTGTCCCAGCGGCGTGGCCGGTTCGGGAGTGAGGACGTAACAGCTGATGTGTGGTGGAGGAAAGGGAAGGTTGAGAATGTCATTGACCGTCGCTCGGACGTCTTCCAGAGATTCCGCCCGTGAACCGACAATGAGGTCCATGTTCCAGGTCGCAAAACCGGCCTCGTGAACGACTCGACTCACCTCTTCATGCGCCATCGTGCCGTGACGGCGTCCCAGATCAGCCAAGACGGCCGCTTGTGTCGACTGCACCCCGAAACTCATCCGGGTTACCCCACCGGCCAGGTAGGTGCTGAGGCGCTCAATCGTGGCGTCTTCGGGGTTGCACTCCACCGTAACTTCAACGCCAGCAGCTTTTGGAATGGCATCAAGAATCCGGAGTAACGCTTCGGCGGGCAGACGCGACGGTGTTCCCCCACCAAAAAAGATGGTGTTGGCCGGGGCCAAACCATCAGCGACGGCTCGGGCAATCTCCTTCAACACGGCTTCGACATATTCGACCATGAGGTGATCACGATCGGAGTATGTCGCGAAGGCACAGTAGTCACAGCGGTGTGCACAGAAGGGCACGTGAATATAAATACCGAAATCAGACATGCTTTCGTCCGGCCAGCTCCCGAGCGAGCGCGAAGCGGCGCAGGGCTTCGTCCCGTTCGGTCTTCGCGTCAATCATTGGACGGGCATAGTCGGGTGGGGCCAAGAGCCCTTCTCCACCACCGGGCTGCAGACACTGGGGCGCATCAAAGGCAGCCAGTTCCGGTATCCAGGTGTGAACGTAGGTTCCATCAGCATCGAACCGCTCCGCTTGCAACGTCGGATTAAAGACCCGGTGGTAAGGAGCGGCATCGGTGCCGGTGCCGGCCGCCCACTGCCAACCGTGCTGATTGGAGGCAATGTCACCGTCAATGAGTCGCCACATGAACCACTGAGCGCCCCAACGCCAATCCAGGTGTAAGTGCTTCACGAGAAAGGAAGCGGCCACCATGCGAACACGATTGTGCATCCAACCCGTCGCGAGCAGCTGGCGCATGCCGGCGTCGACGAGCGGATAACCGGTCTCGCCTCGGGCCCACGTTTGGAATCTCTCGATTGCCGCTGCATCACTATCAACGGGCAGGTGTCGCATCGTGGGCTGCAGTACGGCCGTGACGGATTGAGGATTGTTAAAGAGAACGTCGGCGTAAAACTCCCGCCAGGCGATTTCTGAGAGAAACACCCTTCGGTCTTCGCTATCACCAATCAGTGCGTCGGCCACCTGACGGGGATGGATCGTTCCGAATCGAAGGTGGGGGCTGAGCATCGACGTTCCGTCGAGACCGGGGATATTGCGATTCGTCGAATAGCCATCGACTCGGTCTTTAAAACTTTCGAGCAGGCGGTGAGCCTCGTCCTCGCCAGCTGTGGTGGGTCGGGCAATAGGAATTCCCGCAAGGTCTCCGAAGTAGTCGGGAACTGTTCGCCCCGCCAACTCGGTAAGACCATCGAGTGAATCGCTCGTCGCCTGGAACCAGATTGGATTGACCGGTGCGTCCAGTGGTCGAGCAATCTCGAAGGTGTCCCACACTCGGCGAAAGGCCGTAAAGACTTTGAAGGGCTCGTTGCTCTTAGAGAAGATGGAGCCCGGTGGAACGATGTACTGCGTGCCGACCTCGTGGAGTTGCGCCGAAGATAGTTCCCGACGAATCGCTTCGTCTCGCCTCATGCCCAACGGTGCGAAGTCTTGGGTGACGAAGATCTGGGTGGCGCCCGACTCGGCCATCACCGTGCGCAGAACCTCCAGGGGCGAACCGTGGCGAACAACGAGGTGATGACCCATGGACTCGTCCAACGCCCGAAGTGAGTCTTGGAGAAATTCGACACGTGTCGGGCCGGCCGAGTTCACGATGCGCTCATCGATAATGAAGAGGGGCAGGACTCCGCCCTCGCCTCCCGCTGCCAGCGCGGCGAGCAGTGCGGGGTTATCAGCCAGACGGAGATCGCGGCGAAGCCAGTAGATAACGGGTGGGTGACTCATGGACAGCGGGACCTTACTGGAAGCCTTCGGGGGGCAGCATCTGATTGAGCGATCGGGCCACCTTCAGCCGCTTACCGAAGTGCTGTTCGATGGCTTCGCTGGCGAGCCCTACGACCTCGCTCGTCCCGGGCGAGTCCCCTTCGCGCAGAACGGCGGCGAGATCACCGTGCAGGAGGCGGCGCAGCAGCACAATGGCGTCTCTCGACACCGGACGGCCCGATCGACAGGCCGCGCAAAGCAAGCCACCTACTTCGGCGTTAAAAGAGACGAGTGGGTCGCCCGCACCACAGCTCACACACTCACTGAGTTGGGGCATCGATCCGTCGAGGGCCAGCATCTTGAAGAAAAAGGCGGATGGAACGAGGAAGGGGGAGAACTCTTCATTATCGAGAGAGAGGAGGGCTCGCGCCAGCATCGTAAAAATCTCTTCGTCAGGCACGTTGTCAGTCGGCACGGCGTCGACCACCTCAACGAGGGCGAGACCGGCGGAGAGGCGATCAAAGTCCTGTCGCACCGTGGAGAATCGGTTTACGTGCTGTACCTGGCGTACTTGGTAGAGCTCACCCTTGGACTCGGCCAGCAAGATGTCGACGTGGGCCATGACCTCAAGTCCACTACCCAATTTGCTCGTCGTCTTACGAACACCCTTGGCAATCCCGCGTAGTTTGCCGTGCGACTTTGTCCACAGCACGACTACGCGATCCGACTCCCCCGACTTATACGTACGAAGCACAATCGCTTCGTCTCGAAGCGTGTTCACTGTTCGTCGTTGCGCTTCCGAAATTTTTGAGGCTTGCGCTCGATGCCCATGAAGTTGTTAAGCCAGTTTCCACCGCCGACCAACACGACTAGCACGATTGGCACGGTGAGCGGCGCGACTAGGCGCGAGCCCCCGTTCAAGGCAATTGCCCAGAGCAATAGGTAGACCAACCCTCCGAGCGCGATGCCGATGCGGCGCCACTTCACTGTTCAACGCCTCCGAAACGGCGGTCGCGATTTTGATATTCACGCACGGCCTCATAGAGATGCTCCCGGCGAAAGTCGGGCCACAGAACATCGGTAAAGACCAACTCGGAATAGGCAATTTCCCAGAGCAGGTAGTTAGAGATACGGAACTCGCCCGAGGTGCGCACCATCAAATCCGGGTCGGGAAACTCGGGGTGATACAGGCGGGA
>WLKR01000124.1 GCA_009701115.1 Actinomycetota bacterium
CTTCGCTATTTGGGTCGCACGGTAGACGTGAAAGGTGTCCGAAACGATAAGGACCGAGTGGATCTGGTGGGCGCTCAGGACGGGCAGAGCCGACGAGACGTTCTGCCAGGTGTCTGATCCCCCGGCCTGGAGGATGACTCGGCCAGGGATGCCGTGCTGAACCAAGTATCGCGCCGAGGCCTGTGCTTCAGTGCAGACGTCGCCAGGTTGCTTGTACCCCGTCACGACGACCCACGGGGCGAGGTGCAGGTTGTAGAGACGCACGGCCTCGTCGAGGCGACCGGCCAGGGTCGGCGAAGGGACACAGTTGTCCTGTCGCGTCCCCATAACCATGATGGCGTCACTGGGCTGGTGGGAGTGTTCGCGACCGGCGTACCAGATCTGGACAAATCCGAAGGCGAAGTAGAGCAGCAACAGACTGAGGACGAACGAGATAATCCGAAGAATCATTTTGAAAGGGCCAAAGATCACGAGGCACGCTCCGCTGCTTGTCGAACTCGTCGAATCGTTTCATCTCGACCCAACAGTTCCATGGACTCAAAGAGTGGTGGTCCGACCAGTCGACCCGTGAGCGCGCAGCGCACCGGCGCTTGCGTCTTACGCAAGTTCCACTCGTGACGTTCACCGACCGCTTGGACGGTGGCGTGCAGTTGGTCTCGATCCCAGGTCACCGTCAAAAGTTCATCGGCCAGGGCGCGCAGAATCACGCGGGACTTCTCATCCTTCGCAATGGACTTGGTGAAGGCATCTTCGTCCATTGGGGGCTCGGGCAGAAAGAGGAAATCGATCATGGCGGGAATTTCACTCATGACACCAATGCGCTCCTGCACCAGGGGCGCCATCGCTTCAAAGCGGGCCATGTCGAACTGCTCCGGCATCCAGGGCAACGAGAGTTCTGAGGGTCGCCACTCCCCTTCGGTGGGGTGAACCCACGGCAGAGAGCGGGCAATGAACTGCTCGACCGAGAGCGCACGGATGTACTCACCGTTGAGGTGCTGCAGCTTCTTGACGTCAAAAAATGCGGGCGAATGCGAGACGTCTTCCAGTCGGAACTGCTCAATGAGCTGGGTGACCGGGACTTTCTCTTCCTCGCCACGGGGCGACCAACCGAGGAGGGCCAAGTAGTTGACGAAGGCCTCGGGCAGATAGCCCTCATTGCGATACTGCTCGGTGGCGACGGGGTCCTTACGCTTCGACAACTTCTTGCGCTGCTCATTGACCAGTAGTGGCAAGTGGGCGTAGACCGGGGTTGGAGTTGAAATAGCCGTTACTTCGTTCAGGGCCTGCCACAGCAGAATCTGCTTCGGGGTATTTGGAAGATGTTCTTCACCCCGAATGACGTGACTAATGGCGTCATTGCGATCGTCGACCACATTGGCCAGGGCGAAGAGGACGGCGCCGGAGGACTTGGCAATGATGAAGTCGTCAATCACCGAGTGTGAAAACTCGACGTCACCTCGGATGAGGTCGTGCACCGTCGTGCCGCCACCCACGGGAGTCTTAAACCGCACGCCCGTTGTCTCGGAGCGCTCTAGTCCGCGGTCCCGACAGAATCCGTCGTAGCCGGGTGTCTTGTTGTCACCCTTACGTGCTTGCACTTGGTCGCCGGTGCAGTCGCAGTAGTAGAGGAATCCCCCGGCGAAGAGCTGGGCGATGGCCTCGTGGTGCGCGGCGGCGTTGTCACTTTGGCGAAAGGGGCCCTCATCGGCGTGGAGTCCGAGCCAATCCATGGCCGCGACAATCCCGTCGACCCACTCTTCTCGATTGCGATCGGCGTCAGTGTCTTCAATACGGAGCAGGAAGATGCCGTCAGCCGACTGACGAGCCACAAACCAGTTGAAGAGCGCGGAACGCGCCGACCCAACGTGGAAGTAACCGGTGGGCGATGGCGCAAACCGGACGCGAGGTCCGGACACTACCTATTCGCCGATGCTGATGGCGCCGGTGGGGCAGCCATTAACGGCATCACGGAGCTTCTCTTCGAGGTCGGCTCCGGGATTCTCGTTCAAGATGTAGAGATAGCCGTCATCTCGCACCTCGAAGATTTCAGGGGCGATGCTCATGCAAACAGCGTTACTAGCACACAGATCAAAATCAACGACAACCTTCACGGATTCTCCTTTAAAGAAACTCGACGCTCTCAGCGTATCGGGCTACGCATGGTTTTCTGGGTCTTGCCTGTTGTCCTCAGCCAGGAGCTGCTCGAGGAATGGTCGGTCCGAGAGAATGGCTCGATCAGCGAGATACAGGCGTCCGTAGCGCTCGAAGTACATCAACTGCTTGCCCAGGAGAAAGTTGCCACGGTCAAAGTCGGTCATCAGTCCGCCACCGGCCACGGCCATGCGGTGCAACTTTCGCTGCATCCGAATCCGCTTCAGCAGGTCACGCCAACTCTGGTGCTGCCACTGAACGCCATTGGCCTGGGCCACCTGAACCTGGGTCATGTTCATCATTTCGGCGAAGGAGACTTCGCCAAAGGGCTTCAACAAGATCGGTTCAATCATCATGCGCATGAACTGAGACAACTGTTCGTCATCCATGCCCATCGCTTCACGAATGGCCGTGCCGTAGTTGTTAATGATGTAGTCCGTGACGTCACGCCAAGCCGTTTCATCACCCAAGACGGCCGAGAGCATCCGCGTGAAGAAGCGGTGCGTCGCTTCGTCGAGTCGACCGACAATGCCCCAGTCGATGACACCGATCCGACCGTCTCGCAGAATCAGCAGGTTGCCCGCGTGGGCGTCACCGTGAAAGGTGCCCCAGCGAATCGTCATCGTGAAGAATCCCCGGATGAGTTGATCAATCAGTGGGGCTGGGTCGAGCCCCAGTTCCTCGGCCTGGCCGATGTCATCGATGGGAATCCCGTCGAGAAACTCCATGACCAGCACGTTGCGGCCGGAAAACTCTGGGTACGGCAAGGGAACGGCGAGGAGTTTCAGATCGGAATCTTCGATAAGGCGGCGGAAGTGCGCGAGGGCGCGCGCCTCATTACGAAGGTCGAGTTCCTCACCGATTTGAATGCGCAGACCATCGAGTTGCTGCAGAGTGGCACCCGCGATTTGGGCTCCGGTCTGCTTCACCAGTACGTCGAACATGGGCTGCATGAGGTCGAGGTCCGTGGCGACCAGGTGGTCGATACCAGGCCGCAGCACCTTGACGGCCACCACGGATCCATCGAGCAACGTGGCGCGGTGGACGACCGCAATCGAGGCTCGCCCGATGGGGGTGGTCTCAAAGGTGGCAAAGACCTCATCGAGGTCGCGGCCGAGCTCCTCTTCAACACAGGCCTTCACCTGCTCGAAGGGCACCATGGGACCGGTGTCGAGACAGGAGCGAAATTCGTTGGCCAGCTCTTCACCGAAGAGTCCTGGCGATGAGGCGATGATCTGACCGAACTTTACGAAGGTTCCGCCGGCCTGTTCGAAGGCCTCACGCAGCGGCTTGGCGACGAGGCCAGCGTCGAGCGGGCCTTTCGAAGCATTGCGAATCTGACGTAGCGCAATGGGGCCAACGCGCGGCACAAAGGCTCGAGCAATTTGGGCACCACGGCGTGCCAATTCGATGCGGGTGGGGGTCGGAAGGGGTCGCCCGTAGTAGCGGGGGGCGCCCTCAGTGGGCGCTGAGTTCACCCCGTCACCCTAAAGGTGCCAGAGATTTACCCACCCTTACAATGAACGAAAGAGCAGAGGGGTGCCCGTGGAAGAACGATCGATTGGTTCGCTGAGAGTTTCATCCGTCGGTCTGGGCTGCAACAACTTCGGCATTCGACTCGATCAAACCGGCACCGACAACGTGGTGCACGCCGCCCTCGATCACGGCATCACCTTCTTCGACACCTCCAACACCTACGGCGAGACCCAGTCTGAGGTCTTTTTGGGTCGTGCCCTGGGTGCGCGCCGAGCATCCATCTCCATTGCCTCGAAATTCGGCATGGGTCTCGACGAACGCTTTCCCGACATCAAGTGGAGTGCCCACCCCGACTACGTCGCCTCGGCCTGCGAAGAGTCTCTTCGCAGGCTCGGCACCGACCACATCGATCTCTACCAACTGCACTTCCCCGACGCCGCTACTCCCCTCGAAGACACCATTGCGGCACTGCAGTCCCTCGTCGCCGCGGGGAAGATTCGTGAGTTCGGCTGCTCCAATTTCGACGCTGCCTCGTTGCGCTCGGCCCACGTGGCGGCACTCGGCCAGCAGCCCTTTCGCAGCGTGCAGAACCAGTACTCCCTCTTGGCGCGAGACCCTGAAGATGGAGTGCTCGCGGCCTGTGACGAACTGGGCTTAGGCCTACTTCCCTACTACCCCCTGGCGAACGGCATGTTGACCGACAAGTTTGTCCCCGGGGCCCCTCCGGCCGAGGGCACGCGACTCGCCAAGTTGCCGGAGAACCGCCGGGGTCACTGGTTAGGCGAAGAGATGGTGGACCGTGCGAGCGCCGTCCACACCTTTGCCCGTTCCATCAACACCCCCGTCTTGACGCTGGCCTTCTCGTGGCTCCTCAGCCATCCGCAGGTCTCTTCAGTCATCGCCGGAGCGTCCAACGCCGAGCAGATCTCGGCCAACGTGGCAGCCGTACGAGCGTTGAGCCCCGAGGTCATCGCCGAGCTCAACCGACTCACCGCCTAGCGGCGCCAAACTTCACCGGTACAACGAACGAGGCACCGGATTCGTCACACCCCTCGCGGAGTTGACGGCACCGGTGCCCCCATTCAAGTACGACTTAGCTGTTAGTAACGGCCGAAACCAACTTCGTCAAGGTGTCCTTGGCGTCACC
>WLKR01000125.1 GCA_009701115.1 Actinomycetota bacterium
ACAGGACTTGGACGGGGCCTCGGCGCCCTTATCCCCGAGGGCGAGCCCGCGGAAGTTACTGAATCGACAACGACGATTGTGGGTCCCCTTCAGGAAATCGCCCTGAGTTCGATTCGCCCTAACCAGTTTCAACCCCGCCAGAGTTTCGAAGATGAACCACTGAAGGCGTTGGCCGAATCCATTAAGGGTGTTGGTGTCATTCAGCCAATCTTGGTTCGCCCCGTAGAGGGGGAGTCGGGCGTATTCGAAATCGTTGCCGGTGAGCGCCGCTGGCGTGCTTCTCGCCTCGCGGGCCTCGCTGCTATTCCCGCTTTCGTCCAGACTGACGTCAACGACACGTTGAGCCTGGAACGGGCCATCGTAGAGAACCTCCACCGAGTTGATCTCAACGCTCTAGAAGAAGCCGCCGCCTACCAGCAGTTGATTGACGACTTCAGCTTTACCCACGAGCAGATTGCCACTCGAGTCGGCAAGAACCGAGCGACAATCTCCAACACCCTGCGACTCCTGAACCTCGGCAGTGCGGCACAAAAGGCCGTTATGACGGGCTCAATCTCCGCCGGTCACGCCCGAGCCCTCTTGGGCATTGCCGACCTCGAGAAGCAGGACGCCCTTGTTAAGAAAATAACGGCGGGCGAGCTTTCGGTTCGTGCGACCGAGGAGTTGGTCAAGGAGACCCTGGTTGTCAAGCCGACCACGACGACCCCGGGAACTGGCGCCAACACCGGGGGAGCGGCCGGAACCAAGCCCATTCTTCGTCCCGTGCCCGACGCCGCCATTGTTGAACTCGAGCATCTCCTGGAGGAGTTGCTCGATACTCGAGTGCACATTGACCTCAAGGGTAAGACTGGCCGGATGGTGATTGACTTCGCCGATCTTGGCGACCTCGAGCGCATTTATCTCGCAATGGTCAAGAGTAAGTAGTCTCAACTCTCAACCTCAACATAAACCTAAAGTTTCACACAGGTTGTGGGTTAACTTGTGGGTTAAGGTTACTGTAAGCCGATAAATCCCTAATTTATAGCGAATTCTTAGTCGAGGGTTTGCGGGTTAATTTAATTACTTGTTGAAAAGTACGGCTAGCGAAGCCGAAATACCACTAATTAGGGAATTTTCCTGAGATTCAGTGAGTGCTGGGTGGGTAATTGCGAGTGCCGTCATTGTGGTCTGCCGTAGCACCGGTAATCCCATGCCCGAAGACTCCACACCGAGCGCTCGAGCGATTATTGCGCCCATCTCGGCTCCGTGGAGTGATCGGAATCGGTAGGACTCGTAGAAGTGCACGCGCGAAATGGGGAACTCAGTCCGCTCGGAAAGAAAGAGTGCGGCTCCGACCCCAGCATCATTGGCCATTTCGGCCTGCTGCTCGTCGCTACCCAACAGCAAGACGACCTCGAGACCCGCCTCGCCAATGGCAGCGCCAATGTGAGCCAGCAAGGGGGAGTGGCCTCCGAGGCCTACCCGCCGGGTCGTGGCCTCACGAATTAGGTCGACCCGTTGGCGAACTTCCGAGACCATTCGGCGGTTGGTGTCACGAGGAGCCAGTCGTTCGAGCTCTCGGAGAGTGGCCATCGTGAGCGTTCCATCCGGGGTGAGGGCGATATTGGCCTGAAAATCAGCCAGGGCCGTTTCGGTCAACGGTCCAAAGATGCCGTCCACCCGGCCGGGGTCAAACCCCAGGAGGGAGAGCGACTGCTGGAGCATGACGACGTCATCTCCACGCAGGTAGGGACGACTGACGTAAAGGAGGCGATCACCGAGACCCCACGAGGTTTCCTCCAGCACGTGCCACGTGTCGTTATCAATCCCGTCGCGAAGCGCCAGACCCCGCTCGACCTGAAAGGCCTGAACGGCACGAACTACGTCATCGTTATAGATGTCACCAGGAACGACTTCGTAGCCGAGAGCCGCCAAACGGTCGCGAATTACCGCGATTTCCGGTGAACGTTCACCAATGGAAAAAGACCCGGGCCTGGTAATTGTTAGAGAACTGCCGTGATCTCAGAGAGCATGGCACCCTTGGGCTTAGCCCCGACCAGGCGACCAACCACCTGCCCGTCCTTGAAAATCAAGAGGGTGGGGATGCTCATAACCGCGTACTTCGTGGCGATTGCGACGTTGGCGTCCACGTCGAGCTTGGCGATGGTGAAGCGCTCGCTCTGCTCGGTGGCAAACTCTTCGAGAATTGGGGCGATCTGCTTGCAAGGGCCGCACCAGTCGGCCCAAAAGTCGACAACGACCGGCTTATCGGCTGAGCCGATTACCTCGTCAAATGTTGCATCGGTTAGGTTCTGAATCTGGTCACTCATAGTGCACCTCCGTTGGTCTCACGCTACCAACTGCAGATGACTCGTGTGCGCTTAGCTCTGCGACTCGAGCCAACGCTCGGCGTCAATCGCGGCCATGCAACCCGAACCGGCCGAGGTAATGGCTTGACGGTAGTGATGGTCTTGAATGTCACCGGCGGCGAAGACGCCCTCAATACTGGTGTACGTTCCGGGGCCGGTGGCCACGTAGTTGTTCTCGTGTAGATCGACCTGGCCGTCGACCACCGTCGTGTTCGGTACGTGACCAATAGCGATGAAGACACCGGTCACGTCAATCATGCGAGTCTCACCCGTCACGGTGTCAACGACTTCCACACCAGAGACCTTCTCTTCGCCGTGAATCTCTTTGACCTGCGAGTTCCACGCGAACTGAATCTTGGGGTTGGCCAGGGCGCGCTCCTGCATGATCTTGCTGGCGCGCAGTGAGTCCCGTCGGTGAATCAACGTGACCGTGTTCGCAAAGCGTGTGAGGAAGGTGGCCTCTTCGAGGGCCGAGTCACCACCACCAACGACCGCGATGTCTTGGCCGCGGAAAAAGAAGCCGTCGCAGGTGGCGCAGACTGAGATTCCCTTGGAAAATAGGCGTTCTTCACCGGGTACGTTCAACATGAGCGAGCGGGCACCCGTGGCGACAATGACTGAGTCAGCCGTAATGCTGGGCTCGACGTCGTCAGTCAACCAGGCCGTGAAGGGACGCTTCGAGAGATCGAGCTTCTGCACTTTGGTGACTCGTAGGTCCGCTCCGAAGCGCTCGGCTTGCGCCCGCATGTTGCCCATCAGTTCGGGGCCGGTGATGCCCTCGGGGAAACCCGGGAAGTTTTCGATATCGGTGGTCAGCATGAGTTGACCACCGGGCTGGTCGGTCGTCGAGGAGGGCTCACCCTCAATCACGATGGGAGTGAGTTGGGCCCGTGCGGCGTAGATGGCGGCCGTGAGTCCGGCCGGGCCGGAACCGATGATGAGAACTTGGGTGTGCGTCACGACGACTTCCTTTGGGGTACTGGTTTGCGCGAACGCCAAACGAAAAGACCGCTAGCGATCAAGATCGTTCCGAGGGAGAGGTAGCTCAACCACTCTCGTCCGGCGAAGCAGTAGATATTGAGAAAACGAACGAGACCAATGAGCAAGGCCACTAAGACGGCCACGCCGAAACTGAAGAGAACAAAGCCAAAGGCAATCGTTCGCGCGGCCAAGAAAATCGGACGCAGCACCTTGTCGTGAAAGACATCGAGCGCGTGGTCGAGCAGACCGAAGGCTTTGTCGATTGAATCGGGAACTCGGTCTGGCTTGTTCTCCACAGAGAAAACTTACCTGTCGGCGAGTTGGCCTAGCTGCGAATCCAAGCGAGACCAACGATGCCCGGTCCACCATGGGTTCCAACCGTGGAGCCCATGTCGCCAATAATCAGCTCGTGAACGGTCGGAATCTCCTTCAGCATGGCGACGATGACGTCGACATCGGGAGCATCACCATGGGTGACGGCAATACGTTCTATCGGTCCGGCCGCCTTGGCCGCCGCGACAAGGGAGGCGAATGCCTTCGTCCGGGTACGGGCTCGGCCCGCCTCGGCGACAAGACCATCCTTCAGCTCCAGCAGGGGCTTAATCGAGAGCATGGAGCCAAATACTGCCTTGGCACCCTTGAGGCGACCGCCCTTAATCAGGTGTTCGAGTGTGTCGATCGTGCCGCAGACGCCAACCTTGCCGGCGAGCTCTTCTCCCCGGGTGACGAGGTCATCCATGCTGGCTCCGGCGGCTGCGCGCTCCGCCAGGTCGATAGCAATCATGCCTTCGGCCATCGTTACGGCCCGCGAGTCAACAATCTTGACGGGAATCTGGTCGGCCACGGCCTGAGCCGCGAGGGTCGCTGACTGGTGAGTGGCCGAGAGGTCGGAAGAGAGGGCCACCACCACCACGCCGTCAGCGCCTTCGGCCTTGGCCTTGAGAAAGGCTTCCTGGAAGGCACCCGGTGAGGGAGCGGCCGTCTCTGGCAACTCGGAGGAGGTTTTGCACTTGGCCCAGAACTCGAGGGGAGTTAGGTCTCGACCGTCGACGAACTCCTCGTCGCCGAAGCGGACGGTGAGTGGCACGATGGCGATGTTGAGCCGCTTGGCAATGTCCAGCGGTAGGTCCGCCGCACTGTCGGTAATTATGCGAATAGTGGCCATGAAACCCTCCCCAAAATTGGTTGACTACACCTTCCCACGAACCAGGGCGCGAAAGTCGGACTTTCGCAGAGCGTGGCGGAAAAAGAAGAGAAAGGTGACCAGGCCAGTAGCGGTGGCGATTCCTGTTCGCACGGCGAGGCCCAGACCATTAGTCGAACCCATGAAGCTGTAGGCCACGGCCGCGGTGAGCGCTGAAGCCACCGAGGCCAGCAGGAGCCGACGGAAGTGGGGCTCGAGGAACACGGCTCCCACGCTGGTCTGG
>WLKR01000126.1 GCA_009701115.1 Actinomycetota bacterium
CTACGACTAGGGCTGTTGTGGTGGTCTTACCGTTGGTTCCGGTGACCAACACGATGCGCCGTCGGGCGCTCATGCGTCGCACGAGCTGGGGATCAATCCGAAGAGCCACACGACCACCGGCCACTGTTCCTTGCCCCACTCCCAATGCACGGCTGGTGCGATTGACGATTCGCAGTCCGGCGAGAGCCAGAGAACTTCGTAGTGGGAGACGGGTTGCCATTGGTATCACGCTAACAAGCCCAGGAATTAGCAAAGGGACCGGTCTGGGGGGTAGACCGGTCCCATTGCTGAGATTTCGGAAGAGGGGGGTTCTCCCGAAGTACTGGGTACAGTTTGCCCATTTTCGCCTCTATCAGCAAGCCGTATCGGTTGATAGTTTCCATATAGATTATTGATAATGGACTTTAGACAATTAGAAGCACTCGTGGCCGTGGTGGACGCTGGCTCATTTTCCAAAGCCGGCAAGGCGCTCGCCACGGCCCAGAGCAATATCTCCACCCGCGTTAAGAATCTCGAGGCAGAGCTCGGCGTCTCGCTCGTCGACCGGGAAACCATGGAGCCCACTCCCGAAGGGCGCTCGGTGCTCGAGCGGGCACGCCGAATCTTGGTCGAAGAGGAGTCGATTGGCACCGACGTGAAGTCCATGTCGGAGACTGTCCAAGGGGACGTCTCAATTGGGATGATCGGAACTACTGGTCGGTGGCTGATCCCCCACCTTCTTCAGGCGCAGCGAGAGAAATACCCCAATATCTATCTGCGAATCGTGGAGGGTACTAACTCGGCTCTCGAGCCTCGACTCGCAACGGGCGAGTTGAACGTGGCCATTCTTTCGATGCCCCTGCTTTCAGACTCGTTCCGCTACGCCGAGCTGTTCGACGAGGACTTGGTACTGGTGACTCCAACGAAGGGTAAGCGGGCTATCGCGGGTGACCAAGTGAAGCTGCGTGACCTCACGACGCTCGACCTCCTTCTCCCCCTCTCAGGAACACCCCTGCGCAATGAAATCGACGAGGCCTGCGAGTTAGCTCATGTCACTCTGACTCCCCGCATCGAGATGGACGGCATACGCACCCTGGCTTCGCTCTGTTTTGATGGTGAGGGTTACGCCGTCTTGCCGGCCACCGCCATTCCCGCTCACCTAAAACTGGGCTTTCGGGGAATTCGGATTTCCGACCTACCCCCTCGTCGGGTGGCGCTCACGCTTCCGCCTTACGGGCTGCCCTCCACCCCGACTCTCGCGGTGCACCAACTCATCAAGGAGATTGTGAGTAGCGATGCCAGTCTGCCCAGTGGGCTGCATCGCATCTAAATGACAACTACGGCTACTCCCACGCAAATTGCAGCGACACTCTCCAAGTATCGACCGCTCAAAGCGCTCATCAAACAGGTCGGGCCACCGCCACGACTCAAGGTCAATCCTGTGGCAAACCGTTATCCAACCCTGGTCAGCGCCATTGTCTACCAACAGCTCGCTGGGAAAGCCGCTGCGGCGATCCACGGTCGTCTCGTCGCCGGACTCGATAATCAAGTCGACCCGGAGCGAATGCTTACTCTCAGTGACGACGAGTGCGCCAGCGTTGGACTCTCTCGCGCCAAGCGAGACTCCATCCGCGACCTTTCGAGTAAGACGCTCGACGGAGTAATCCATTTCGCCCGACACGGACACATGAGCGATGAACAGGTCGTCACCGAACTAGTGCAGGTGCGCGGCATCGGACCGTGGACGGCGCAGATGTACTTGATGCACGACTTGGGTCGTTACGACGTCTGGCCGACGCTGGATTATGGCGTACGTAAAGGATGGTCCCTGCTGCACGGCATGGACGAGATGATCACAACCAAAGCCATGGGTACGGCCGCCGATCACCTCGCGCCCTACCGATCTAGTGTCGCTTGGTACTGCTGGCAGGCTGCCGACCAGTAAGTCAGCCTGCCATCAAGAGGTGACCGGTAGCGTGGAGAAGTGAGCATCTCTCTCCAGCAGTTTGAAACTGAAGTTCTGCCAGTGCTTTCCCACTACGCCACAATTCCCTGTCTTTCTCCTGCTTTCGATGCCGACTGGCAGGAGCACGGCTACCTCGACGCTGCCATGTCTCAGTACGCGCAATGGGCAAAAGATCGCACGTTCCTAACCCATGCCGTGACGGTTCGCCAACTACCGGGCCGCACCCCGGTGCTCGTGGTCACAATCGAAGCCACCGCACCGACGACTGGCACCGTTTTGCTCTACGGCCACCTCGACAAGCAGCCTCCCCTCGGTGACTGGTCAGACGGCCTCGACCCCTATCGACCAGTTCGGAAGGGCAATCGACTCTTCGCTCGCGGCGTCGCCGACGACGGGTACGCCATGTTCTCGGCCCTCCTCGCCATTGAGGAACTCGAACGCAATGGCGTTCCACACGCCCGTTGCATCGTTCTCATCGAAGCATCTGAGGAATCTGGCTCCCCTGATCTCGAGGCCCACCTCGACGTTCTCAGTCAAGAGCTCGGCAATGTGGAACTGATGGTCTGTCTGGACTCCGGCGCCCACTCCTACGACCGTCTTTGGGTCACCACGTCACTTCGAGGTGTACTCAACGTCGACGTCACCGTTGACGTCTTGGAGCGCGGGCAGCACTCCGGTAGCGCCAGCGGTGTCGTACCGAGCTCGATGCGCATCATGCGCCAGCTCCTCGATCGCATCGAAGACTCCGCCACGGGCGAAATCCTCCTCAGTGAGCTACAGCCTCAGATTCCCATGTCGCACGTAACGGCCGCCAGTCAAGTGGCTGATGCGTTTGGTGATGTGGCGGGTCAAGAACAGCCTGTGGTATCCGGTCTCGAACTGATGGGGGCCGACGCGGCCGAGCGCATCCTGCGTCGCAGCTGGCACCCGACGCTCTCGATTGTGGGGGCTCAGGGTCTTCCTGATTCATCCATTGCCGGCAATGTGCTCCGCCCGTCAACGACCCTCACGCTCTCGCTTCGTCTTCCCCCCTCCTGTGACCCTGTCATAGCTGAGACGGCAGTAGTGCGGGCCCTCACCACCAAAGTGCCCAGTAACGCTCGCGTGAGCGTGAATGCAGTGACTGCATCGGGCTGGGTTACCCCCGAGTTGGCCCCGTGGCTCCGCACCGCTCTCGAAGAGGGTTCCACGCTGGCCTTTGGCAATGAAGTGGCCTACGCCGGCGAAGGAGGCTCAATCCCCTTCCTCGCGGCACTCGGACAACGTTTCCCCGCCGTGCAGTTCGTCGCCACCGGTGTACTCGGTCCGGACTCCAATGCCCACGGGATCGATGAGATGTTGGACCTCGACTGTGCCGTGTCGGTAACCAACGCAATCGCCCACGTTCTTTCGGCTCACGCCGCGCAAAGAAAGTAGAAACCATGACCACGCAAATTGATCTTTGGGTCGACCCCGCATGCCCCTGGGCCTGGATTACCAGCCGCTGGCTGCTTGAGGCCGTGCAGGTTCGCGATGCAAACGTGCAGTTCCACGTCATGAGTCTGGCAGTACTTAACGAGAACAACGAGGTGCCCGAGCACTACAAGGAACTCATGGCACAGGCCTGGAAGCCCGTGCGTCTCCTTATCGCCGCCGAACAGGCTCACGGCAACGAAGTCGTCGAGCCTCTCTACTCGGCCATTGGTCACCGCTATCACGTCGAAGGCAACAAAGACTTGTCAGTCATCCTGCCCGAGGCTCTCGTCGAGGTGGGCCTGCCGGCCGGCCTCGTGAGCGCCGCCAACGACGAGTCCCTCGACTCTGCCCTTCGTGCCAGCCACCACCAGGGCATGGACCCCGTTGGTATGGACGTTGGCACCCCCGTTATTCATATCAATGGTGAAGCCATCTTTGGTCCCGTCATTACACCGGCCCCCAAGGGCGAAGCCGCTGGAACCTTGCTCGACGGCGTGATTGCCGTAATGAGCATTCCCGGGTTCTACGAACTAAAGCGCACTCGAACAAGTGGGCCGGTGTTTTCATGACAATCCGCCAAGCGCTGCCCTCAGGGCTCCCCGTCAACGTCGCCGGCGAGAGCGCTGCCCCACGGGCCATCATCGTCCTCCAGGAGGGCGTTGGAGTTAACGATCACATTCGCGAAGTAACGGACCGCTTTGCGGCGGCCGGCTACTTGGCCATCGCCCCTGAACTGTTTCATCGCGACGGATCGCCGGAGATTGCTTACGACGACTTCGTCTCGGCACTCACCCATATGGGTAACTTCACTCGCGCCGGGCTCGAGGGCGATATTCGCGACACTGTGGAGCACCTCGGCACTCTCGACATCGAAAGTCCCTCCATCGGCATTGTGGGCTACTGCATGGGTGGCACCGTCGCAACGTTCGTTGACACGCTCGGAATCGTCGGAGCGGCAGTTTCGTTCTACGGTGGCGGCGTTACCAGCGGACGATTCGGTCTTCCGTCACTCGTTGAACTCGCTCCCGAGATCAAGGCCCCGTGGTTGGGCCTCTTCGGGGGCCTCGATAAGGGCATCCCTATGGATCAAGTCGACGAGCTCGAAGAAGCGATGGCTGATACCGAACCGGTCACCGAAGTCGTTGTTTACGACAAAGCGGACCACGGATTTCACTGTGACGACCGCAACAACGTCTTTAACGCCGAAGCGGCCGCCGATGCCGCCGCTCGCGCCCTGGAATTCTTCAACGAGCACCTTCGCTAAGCAGAACCGTTCTTCTAACTATGCCTAGAGATACAGGCGAACGTTTGTC
>WLKR01000127.1 GCA_009701115.1 Actinomycetota bacterium
CAACGAAGTGATCGCCGCCATCAAAAAGAAGCCCGGCGTCAGCGGATCAGCTGCTGGATCCAAGGAGGGAATGGCCGCTCTAGCCGCCGCCAAGAGCGTCATTGGCACCCCCTACGTCTGGGGTGGCGAGTCACCTCGTTACGGTTTTGACTGTTCGGGTCTCACCCAGTGGGCATGGCGTCAGGCCGGCTATCGCATTCCCCGTACCGCGGCAACGCAGTACTACGGGATGCGACACATCCCCCTCAACAAAATCCAACCGGGTGACCTGCTCTTTTATTACAACCTCGACAACGACCATCAGATTGACCACGTCGTTATGTACGCCGGATCGGGTCCGTGGGGCCTGAACACAATTATCGCCGCAGCCCACCGCGGCACCAACGTCTCGCTGGCCCCAATCTTCACCTACGGACTTATCGGAGTCGGGCGACCGTAGGATTGACCGCTATGGCGATTCGCCTCTCCATCATCATTCCCGCTCACAACGAAGGCACCCGTCTCGAGCAGGGCCTGAGTCGTCTGGAGCCGATTCTCGATGCCCTCGGTCGTGACGAGGTCGAAGTCATCGTGGTCGACGACGGCTCGAGTGACGACACGGGACTACGCGCCAGCAAACTGCTGGCCTCACTCCCCCACTCCCTAGTCATCAAGATGGAGCAGAACGCCGGTAAGGGCGCGGCACTCAAGCTCGGCGCCTCGGTGGCGTTGGGTCGCAATGTCATCATCACCGACGCCGACACCGCCATCAACCCCAGCCAGATGCCGGCTCTTCTCGCCGCGCTGGATGGTCACGACATGGCCGTGGGATCACGGGCCATCGATGGCGTCATCCGCTACGACAGTGTTCTGCGCACCGTGGCCGGCAGTCAGTTCAACCGACTCGTACGCCACTGGACCAAGACCACCATTCGCGATACGCAGTGTGGCTTCAAGGCCTTCCGTCTCCCGATCATTCGCCTCTTCGCCATCTTTGGACAAGTCGAGGGATTTGCCTTCGATGCCGAGTGGCTCTATCTCGCTAACCGTCTCGGTCTCACCATCGCCGCGACCCAAGTCACGTGGGATGACGTGGCCGGATCGTCAGTCAGTCTGGGTCGTGATGCCTGGTCCATGCTGAAGGAGATTCGTGACATCCCGCGGACCTCGTACCGCACCGTGGTGGTCCGCGTACCTCGCGGCGCCGTAGATCGCGATGCGGTCGCTACCGCCTGTAAGCAGTCCCGCATTCAAGGGGTGGTCTTGGCCCACCAGGGCGAGCGCGACATCGTCGTGCTACCTCGCGATGGGGCGCCGGGTGCACTCAGCATCGCGAAAGTCTGTGGTGGTGAAATGGGACTCATGTCTATCGACGAGCTCCGCGGTTGTGAGTTCGAAGCGCTCTAGGCGTTCGGTAGCAACCAACTCGAAACCAGTTCCGGGGCGCGCTCGCGCCACTCTTCGGCAGTGATGGCGTAGCGAGTGTGGTCTTCCCAGACCCCGTCAATCTGAATGTACCGTTCGGCAATTCCCTCCATGCGGAGTTGGAGCTTGTCGGCCACGCGGATTGAGGGAAGGTTGCGGGGAATGATGTTGATTTCCACACGGTGCAGCTCAAGAACATCAAAGGCGTACTGCATGATGGTGACGACGGCCTCGGGGGTGTAGCCCTGGCCGGCCAACGCTGCGTCGATCCAGTACCCGACATACCCGGACTGCACGGGGCCACGCTGAATGGAGGACAACGTAATTTCGCCGGCGAATCGTCCGCCGACAAATATGCCAAAACCCATGCCGGTGCCCATCTGGCGTTCACGTTCACGAATGGCGCAGCGACTGTTGAAACTGCGGCGATCTTCGGCGAGGTGCGGAGCGGTGGCCGGACGGGGTTCCCACTTCACGAGCCACTCCTGGCAACGCTGGCGAACTTCGTACCAACCGTCGTAATCGTGCTCGGTCATGGTGCGAAGCACCAGGCGACGTGCGTGGAGCACCAGGGGCGACATAGGCCGTGGTCGGCTTCCGATCTCACTCCCTCTCACGACTTCGCCTCTCTACGCCCGACCCTGCAACTGTGCAGCTACACCATCCAAGATGTCACATTCTGAACTGAGAAGTTCACTAATGCCAAATCGAGCCATTACGGCATCAAGAACGAGCAAGCCGCCAACGAGCACATCCTCTCGTCCGGGCACCATGCCGGCGTGAAGCAGTCGCTCGCTCGCGGTCTCGGCGGCCAGCGTTTCGTACCAACGCTGCACGTCACTGCGGTGCAGAATGCGGTGGTGGACGGCGTTGCGGTCATACTCGCTTATTCCGGCGTCCATCTGTGCCACGGTGGCGACCGTGCCGGCCAGGCCAACGAGGCGAACAGCGCCCACCAGTTCCCCAAAGGTGGGAACGGCGGCGAACATGCGATCGATTTCGCGTGCAATCATCGTGCGGGCCACGTCGGCCTCGTCGCTCGTTACCGTCGGTTGATGAAAGGCCGCTTCAGAGACTCGAACACAGCCCAGCTGCATCGAGAAGGCCACCATCGCGCCGTTCACGCGACAGGCCAGTTCGGTCGAGCCACCGCCGATGTCGATAATCATCACGGGTTGCGACGACGCAGCGAGGTCAGCGGTCGCCCCGATGTAGGAGGCCGTCGCCTCCTCTTCGCCCGATAAGAGGGCGGGCGTAATGCCAGTAATGGCCTCACAGCGGGCGAGAAACTCGGGACCATTGGCGGCGTCACGGGCTGCGGAAGTGGCGACCAACTTGCCTTCGCTCACCCCGAAACTGTCCATGATGGATCGATAGTGGGTGAGGCAGGTAAAGACTCGATCGAGCGCGGCATCACTCAAAATTCCGGTCTGGGCCACGCCCTCACCGAGACGAGTGATGGTCATCTCGCGAGCGAGAGTCCGACCGTCGGCGTCGACAATCAAGATGCGGGTGGAATTTGTTCCGCAGTCAATGACGGCGACGGACTTCAACGGACGTGCTCGACAATTAGTTCGGGCAGCACAATCTCTTCTGAAACGAGGGCACCCACGGGATCGGTAAATCCGGCCAGGTGGTTGGCGACGTGGGCGTGCAGACACTTAATACCGGTTCGGGTGCCGCCCACGCCACCGCTGGGCTGGGGCGCCGTGGTATTGAGCGTGGCCGCCTTGCGACGGGCCTCATACTCATCGTGAGTTCGGCGCAGTTCCTCTTCATCGACGAGTGGCTCAAAACGGTGCACGCCACCGTTGCTCTCGATACGTGATACGGCGTCGTGGATTTCGGGATCGAGCAGCCAGAGCAATGTCGGCATCGGGGTACCGTCACGCAGATGCGGTTCGTTTTCAATAACGACGGGTTCACCGGTCTTACGGCGGACAACCACCGCGAATCGACCAGCCGCTTCTCGTCCTAGTGCCTCTTGCACGTAGATCACATCAGCGGCCGAGGCGTCAATGAATGTGGTCAACGCCAGAACTCGAGGGTGTGGCGCAACCGGCTCCAGTAGCCACCGCCCTGCAGGCCGGAGACCTTCCCGAGACTCTGGTGGGGCGTCAGCGACATCACGTTGGTGGGTGAGACGAGGGGGTCGTTGGCCGGGTCGGCCGCGTCGATGGCGCTCACGCCGGCCTTGGCGTTCGGGAGGACCTGCACCAGTTGCTGGTTCGGACGCACCAACTGGTACTGCTGACGGGCGAGCGCCGCAATGGCGTCGGGGTCTTCCAAAGCCAGACTCTGCGCTTCGAGGGCCGCGCGTTGACGGTCCAGCGTGTCAATAGCTGAGGCGATCTTGTTGATCTGACCCTGCTGCTGCACCAGGGTGTGAATCGGCTGCCACGCCAAGACCACCGTCACGATGGTCGCGACGAGAAGAATCCGCACCGCGTGGCGGCGTGGGTCGACGGAGGCCGGACTAGCGACGGCCACCGGCTCGACCTGACAGTGCGGCGGCGCCCAGGAAGCGAGCCTGGTCACCGAGGAGTTCTTCAATACGGAGCAACTGGTTGTACTTCGCGACCCGGTCGGAACGGGCCGGGGCGCCGGTCTTGATCTGACCGGCATTCGTCGCTACGGCCAAGTCGGCAATAGTCACGTCTTCGCTCTCACCGGAACGGTGCGAGATAACGGCGCGGTAGTTGTTGTTATTGGCGAGACTCACAGCGTCGAGCGTCTCGGTCAAGGTCCCAATCTGGTTGAGCTTGATGAGGATGGAGTTCGCCACGCCGTCGTCAATGCCCTTTTGCAGGAGTGCCGTGTTCGTCACGAAGAGGTCGTCACCGACGAGCTGGACGCGGTCGCCAATGCGCTCGGTCAACTCGGCCCAACCGGCCCAGTCGTCTTCGGCCATGCCGTCTTCGATTGAAACGATTGGGTAGCGGTCACAGAGATCGGCCCAGTACGAGACCATCTCACTGCTGGTGAGGACTCGGCCTTCACCTTCGAGGTGGTACGCACCGTCGCGCCAGAGCTCAGTCGTGGCGGGGTCGAGCGCAATCGCAATGTCGGTGCCGGGCGTGCGCTTGCAACGCTCGATGGCCTCGACGAGAACCTTGACGGCCGTCTCGTTGTCCGGCAAGTCGGGAGCAAAGCCACCCTCGTCACCTACCGCGGTCGAGAG
>WLKR01000128.1 GCA_009701115.1 Actinomycetota bacterium
CGAACCTCCGATCGTTTCGCCGCCATCGCTTGACGCAGCTCGTCAGCCTCAGCCGGCGAGAAGCCCGCCACGGCCACGGCCATCTCCATTAGCTGCTCTTGAAAGAGCGGCACTCCGAGGGTCCGTTCCAAGATGGGTTCTAGGCGGGGGTGGAGATAGGTCACCGGCTCTTCACCACGGCGGCGACGGATATAGGGGTTGACGGCCTGACCCTGAATGGGTCCGGGGCGAATGAGTGCCACTTCAATCACGAGGTCATAAAAGCAGCGCGGTTGGACGCGGGGTAGGGTGCCCATCTGCGCTCGCGACTCCACCTGAAAGAGACCGACCGTATCGGCCCGACAGAGCAGGTCGTAGACAATCTCTTCTTGCGGTAGTTCGCCAAGATCGAGCCGTACTCCCTCGTGCTCCTCAATGAGGTCAACGGCTCGGTGCAGCGCCTCGAGCATGCCCAGTCCGAGCAGGTCAAACTTCACGAGCCCAGTGGCGGCGCAGTCATCCTTGTCCCACTGCAGTACCGATCGACCCGGAGTCCGACCCCACTCCACGGGACAGACCTCGCTGACGGGGCGATCGCAGATCACCATGCCGGCCGAGTGGATACCGAGGTGACGAGGCCTATTGAGAAGTTCTGTTGCCATCTCTTCAATGTGCGCCCCATCACGCGCTCTTTCTTCGGGTGTCATCTCGTCAACGGCGGCGTAGCCAAAGGCCCGCGCCACGTCACGCTGGGCCGAGCGTGGTCGATAGGTAATGACATTGGCCACCTGCGCGGCGTGGTGACGGCCGTAGCGGCGATAGACGTACTGAATCACTTCTTCTCGTCGACCCGACTCGATATCAACGTCAATATCTGGAGGCCCGTCTCGGGATGTCGAGAGGAAGCGTTCGAAAAAGAGGTTGAGCCGCACCGCGTCGGCGTTGGTAATGCCGAGTGCAAAACAGGCGGCCGAGTTAGCGGCCGAGCCACGGCCCTGGCAGTAGATGTTCTCCCGGCGGCAGAACTCCGTGATGTCCCACACAATCAGGAAGTAGCCGGCAAAGCCCAACTGCTTGATAACGGAGAGTTCATGATCAATCTGACGCCAGGCCCCGACGACGCGCTCGGCCGTTCGGGGTCCGTACCGCCTCGTCGCCCCTTCACTGACGAGCTGTTCGAGGTAACTCTGCTCATCGTGGCCGGGGGGCGTTGGAAAGTTTGGCAGTTGCGGTGTAACCAGTCGAAGATCAAAGGCCAACTCTTCGGCAATCTCACCGGCCCGATCGACCACACCGGGCCAACGAGCGAAGCGGCGGCGCTGTTCATCATCACCGCGCAGACAGGCCATCGCCGACGACGGCAGCCAGCCCTGCATCTCGCGAAGTGACTGTCGAGCGCGAATAGACGACAACACTTGGGATCGCCGAAAGGCTGAGGGCGTGGCGTAGTGGACGTTGCCCGTAGCGACCAGGTCGCTCTGCCCTCGCACGGCAAGGGTGGCGAGGGCATCGTTACGGTGAATATCCAGGGGCTGACCGTGATCCCATAGTTCTACGACGAGCGACTCCCCGAAGTAGTCACGGAGCTGTCGGTAGCGCCGTTCGGCCGCCTGGGGTCCGTGTGTTTCAAGAGCGTGCGCTAACGGTCCCTTGCGGCAACCCGTCAAGATTCGCCAGTGGGCGGCGTGTTGGGCTAACTCCTCATACTGAAAGAGTGGTGCCCCCTTGTCGCCGCGGCGCAAGTGGCCGTCGCTCAAGAGCCGTGAGAGGCGGCGGTAACCCTCGGGGGAACGAGCTAAGACCACGAGGTGCTCGCCCGCGGGGTCGGGTGTGCCGACTCGATCACCGCCGTGTTCGACGGCAATTTCAGTTCCGAACATCGCGGGAAGGCCCAGCGCACGGGCCGCTTCGGCGAAACGCACAACGCCGTAGAGACCGTGGTGATCGGTCAGCGCCAGTCCGTTCAGTTGGAGTCGAGTTGCTTCGACGGCCAACTCTTCCGGATCGCTAGCTCCATCAAGAAAACTAAAACCAGAGTGGGCGTGGAGTTCTCCGTAGCGGGCCATCAGTCAAACACTCCCGCCAGCCACCACTGGGCACGCTCCGCATAGAGCCAGAAAGCGCGCCCGTCCTCAAGGAGTACGTGCACGTGAGCCCGACGGTGGCGACTGCCCCACCAGCCTTCGTCGTGGGGCCAGGGCCCGGCACTAAAGGCGACTCGATGACCCTTGCCGGGAGGAAATCGCATGGCGTGGATTGGTGCACTCAACAGGGCCCGACCGGTGACGCGAACGGGAGCGCCCTGTTCGCTGGTCACCTCGACGACAACCGGATGATTCAACACCACACTGGGAGCCGGGGAAGGGAGCCGGCCCGGCCACGGCGCGCTACCCACTGCTCGTCGTGGGGTCGGTGCGCCCCACGGCCGCCACTCTACTTGATCGTGTGGTGTTCGACCACCACGAAGCGAGGCGGTCCATACCGACTCCACGCCAAGTCGGGTCGTGATGCGATGCGCCACCGCAATCGCTCGGCGATCAGCATCAGTACGGTCACCGAAGAAACCCATTTGACCCACCACAATTTCCTCCTCACCGTAGATTTCACGGAGACGGCGAAAGAGTGCGGGGTCGCGATAGGCATCCCAGGCATCACGCTCTCCGCGGGCCAACTCGTGCAACGCCACGACGGCGGCCGAGAAGCGCTCGGTCACCCGAGCGCGAGGCAGTGCGGCGAAGGAACCAACGGTATGGAGACCAAGCCGACGGGCCGTAACGGCCAAGTCGTTCATGCCTAGTGCCTCAATCGGTAGAGCACTGCGAAATGAGGCTGTCTCCTTAGGCGGAACCACCACATCGCGAAGGGCGGCCGCGTGAGCGGCAAAAAGTCCGTCGGCGATACCGATATGAACGACCCCATCTACGTGGCGAGCCGCGAGCGAACGCACGCTCTCGATGACGATTTCCTCTCCCCCGACAAAGCGACTCGGACCCCGCACGGGGAGAACAAATAGTCCATAGCGCACGACTTCACTAAAGGGACAGAACATCGTGAGGTCACCGAGCAGCGCCGCGTGGGCACGCGTCACCGCACCGTCGTCGCTCTCTTGTGCGAGCGTGGGAACCCATAGCGCCAAGAGCCGCTCCATCACGGCCGATCTACCGTGCCGCTCGTAGTTGGCAGGAGCAACCTCACGTCGTCGCCCCGCCGGGCCGCCCCCCGACCACTGATGCGCGTCGTGATGACGCGTTCACGCAGCGTGGCGTCAGTCCGCCAGTCGGCATCGGTGATATCGATCATCACATCCACCGGAACGGGCCACGCCGAGCGAGGCTCGCTCACCACAATCAACACAGCGCGCCGCTCTCGTGCTCGCGCCATTAACCGACGTGCAGCTCCATGCGCCGGTCGCGACGGCGGTCGCACTACAACGAGATCGATGCCATCAATCAGATCAGCCGTTGCCTCAACCCAGGCGTCGCGCGGACGAGGTAGAAAGAGGACGTGAGCCAGTGAGATACCAAACTCGGCCATCGCCACGACACCGGGATCGTCCACACCCACGAGGGCGGCCCAGTGGCCCTTGCTCGTGGGGTGAGCCACCACGCTGAAGGCGGCACTCAGCGCACCGGCACCCGCATCACTGTTAATAACGATGGTCGATCCACGACGGAGCCCACCGTCAGGCAAGAGTGCCGACCACGGAGCGCCCACCGAGATCTGGCGACTGGCGGCCATGGCCACGGGGCGGATGGAGGCAGCCAGTGAAGCCGGTAATTCTGGGCGATTGGGTGAAAAAGCGAACATTTGTTCGTACTCTAATCAGTGAGCGTGACATTCGCCAATCCCCCAGGACCACCCCTCGGAGTCAGGGGTTTTGCGACCCGACAACCACACGCCCGAGTAAATATTCGTTACCATCAGGGCACGATGAGTGACAACAGCCAAGACCTAGCAATCGATGAATTTGGACAGCCCACCGACGCGAAGAGTGCTCGCAAGGAGGCCCTCGCCGCTGAACGGGCCATCGCCTCAAAATACTGGGGAGGCTTCCAGATCCGTATCGTCGCGACCTTTGCCCTCTGCGTAGCGCTCTGGGTCGCCGTTGTAGTCGTGTCTCTGACGCACCCAGTCCCGCTGTGGGCGGGACTAATTATCAACACCATTGTGGCATCCCTCTTCTACATGCCCATGCACGAAGCGGTCCACGGCAACATCTCTGGCCGACAGGAGAAGTGGAGAGGAGTGGAGAATTTCGTTGGCGCCATCTGCGCGATCCCGCTCGGCTTCTCGTTCGCCGCGCACCGATCTTCACACTTACGCCACCACGCCTACACCAACAATCCTGACCGTGACCCCGATCACTACACCTACGGCAAGCTCAGCTCCCTCGTCGGCAAGTGGTTC
>WLKR01000129.1 GCA_009701115.1 Actinomycetota bacterium
CTCTACTTCGGAATGGCGATGAGCCATCACGACGACGAGCACGCAGATGAAGTCCACGAACTACAAAGCTCTCACTAAACCTCACTAAGGAGAATAGAAATGCCAAATGATCCAAATGCAATGGCAAGCGCAGTCCGCGTTGCTGGCGCCCTCGTCGGTGGCGGTCTCGCCCTCGGTCTTGGTGCTGTTGGCGCCGCCCTGGGTGACGGTATGGCCGGTAGCCAGACCATCGCTGCAATCGCTCGTCAGCCCGAAATCGAAAGCAAGGCTCGTACCTACTTCTTCCTGACCGTCGGTCTGGTTGAAGCTATGTACTTCATCAACCTCGTTTTCGTAGTTCTGTTCGTTTACGTCTTCCAGTCGATCTAGTTATCGCTCGTGTGGTGGGGGTGCTTGGCACCCCCGCCCCGTGCGGTTTCATAAATCACTAGGACGAAGAGAAAGTTCGACATGCTCTCAGGCATCTTCTTAATACCCAATGGCACCTTCGTAGTGGAGCTGTTGGTGTTTGTCGCCATCGTGGTACTCGTTGCCAAGAAGGCGTTGCCCCCCATCATGAAGTCCCTTGAGGACCGTCAAGACAAGATTCGCACCTCCCTCGAAGCTGCTTCACGCGCCCAAGAGGCCGCGAACGAGGCCGCCCAAGAGCGTGAGCGCGTGTTGGCCGAAGCTCGTGAGCAGGGCCGCCAGATTGTGGCCAACGCCCAGTCGTTGTCGGACCAGATTAAGGACGAGTCCGCGGGCCGAGGCAAGGCTGAATACGACCGCCTCATCGCCGCCGCTCAGGGTGAAGTCGCCGCCGCCAAGCAGCGTGCCGTAGAAGAAGCTGGTTCTCGCATGAGCGAAGTCACCTTCGACCTCGTCGCCAAGATTGTCGGTCGTGAAGTGGACCAAAACGCCCACCAGGACCTCATCCGCGAAGCAGTTTCAGCGCTGAACGCTGACGCTCGGTAGGACTCGAAATGCTGCCCACCATTGAAGGCTACGCCGCATCCGTGCTGAGCGAGATCGACACGGCGACCACTACGGTCGTCTCAAACGACCTCGCGGCACTAGACGCAGCCTCCGACGTCAACCCTCAACTTCGGGGTGCGATGACGGACACCTCAGTGCCGGGCATCATCCGGGCCGCCGTGCTGGCCGATGTCCTTCAGGGCAAGGTCGACGCCGTGTCGCTGCAGTTGGCGACCTACGCCGTCCGCGTTTCACCGGCCCAGGATGCCAACACTTCGTTGCACGATCTCGCAGTCTTTGTTGAGACGTTCCGCCGCGATGGACTCGTGGCCGCGTCATCACTCGGTCTCACCATGGCGCGCAGTCGTGTCGCTGGCTTTGCCGATGCACGTCTCGCTCGATTGACCCCCGTGGACATGGAGCAGATTGAAGACGATCTCTTCCGCTGGGCTCGCACCATCGAGAGCACCGATGAACTCCGCCGTCTCTTGACCGACCGCGACGTCACCGTCGCCGCTCGTCAGGCCGTCGTGCAGTCACTCATCGGTGGCCGAGCACACGCCCAGGCCGTGGCCATCGCCCTCTACGTCATTGAAGGCGGTCGCGCCCGTGACGTTGTCGGCACACTGGACTTCCTCGTAGACCACGTGGCTCGTGCCCGTGACTGGCGAGTCGCCAAGGTCCACGCCGCTAAGGACCTCTCGGAGTCTGAGCGCGCTGACCTAGCTCGCGCCCTCACCGCCATGATTGGTCACAACGTTGACCTTCAAATCAAGATCGATCCGTCGTTGCTCGCTGGTGTGGTTGTCCACGTCGGCGACATGCGACTCGACGCCACTACCCGTGGTCGCTTGCAGAGCCTCAAAGATGCTCTGGCTGTATCCCGTCCCGCAGTCTTTACCGTCAGTAACTAAGAAAAGGAACAACGATGTCTGAGTTGACCATTAGCGCGAGCGAAATCACCGAAGCGCTCCGTCGCCACGTCTCTGAATACAACCCCACCGTGGGTGCCGAGCAGATCGGCCGCGTCGTCGAAGTGGGCGATGGTATCGCCCGCGTCTCCGGCCTCCCCTCGGCCAAGGTGAACGAGCTCCTCGAATTCGAGAACGGTACCGTCGGTCTGGCGATGAACCTCGACGAAGAGACCATCGGTGCAGTAGTCCTCGGAAACGTAGACGGCATCGACGAAGACCAGATCGTGCGTGCCACTGGCCGCATTCTCTCCGTCCCCGTTGGTGATGCTCTCCTCGGTCGCGTCGTAGACGCCCTCGGTAATCCCATCGACGGTAAGGGTGCGCTCAATGGCGCCATCCAGCGTCGTATGGAAATCCAGGCCCCTGGTATCACCGGTCGTCAGCCCGTCGGCGAACCACTCCAGACGGGAATCAAGGCCATCGACGCCATGACCCCAATCGGTCGTGGTCAGCGCGAGCTCATCATCGGTGACCGTAAGACCGGTAAGACCACTGTCGCCATCGACACGATCTTGAACCAAAAGGGCCTCGGCGTTAAGTGCATCTACGTTGCTATCGGTCAGAAGAACTCTTCGGTGGCTCAGACCGTAAAGACCCTCGAAGACCACGGCGCCCTCGAGTACACCGTGGTTGTGGTGGCTTCCGCTGGTGACCCCGCACCGTTCAAGTTCTTGGCTCCCTACGCCGGTTGCGCTATGGGTCAGTACTGGATGGAAAACTCCGAGCACGCCCTCGTGGTGTACGACGACCTTTCCAAGCAGGCCGAGGCCTACCGTCAGGTTTCCCTCCTCCTCCGTCGTCCGCCAGGCCGTGAAGCCTTCCCCGGCGACGTCTTCTACTTACACAGCCGTCTCCTTGAGCGTGCCGCGAAGTTGAGCGACGAGTTGGGTGGTGGTTCACTCACCGCACTGCCAATCATTGAGACCAAGGCCGGTGACATCTCGGCCTACATCCCAACCAATGTGATTTCCATCACTGACGGTCAGGTCTTCTTGGAGAGCGACCTCTTCTACTCCGGTGTTCGTCCCGCCATCAACGTGGGTAACTCGGTGTCTCGAGTCGGTTCGGCCGCTCAGATCAAGGCCATGAAGTCGGTCGCCGGTACGTTGAAGATTGACCTCGCCCAGTTCCGTGACCTCGAGTCCTTCGCGACCTTCGGTTCCGAGCTCGACAAGGCCAGCCAGGCCCAGCTCGACCGTGGTTACCGTTTGACCGAGTTGCTGAAGCAGGGCTTGAACGCCCCCGTACCAGTACAAGAGCAAGTCGTCTTGATCTACGCAGCGACCAAGGGTTGGTTGGACGCCATCCCCGTCGTTGACATCAAGCGCTTCGAGTCAGATCTCATCACGGCCTTCCGTGCGACCTACGCCGACCTTTTGGAGACCATCAAGACGACGAAGGCTCTGCCGGACACCGACAAGTTGGACGCCGCAATCAAGGCAGTGGTCGACGGCTTCGTCGTCACCACTAAGTAGTTACTGAAAGCAATCGAGAAGGAAAGGAGGTAGGCAATGGCTGGTGGACAAGAACGAATCCTGCGACGACGTATTAAGTCGGTGCAGGCCACACGAAAGATCACGAAGGCGATGGAATTGATTGCCGCCTCCCAGATTCAAAAGGCTCAAGCCCGTATCACGGCGAACCGTCCGTTCCGCGACGGAATGGCTCGCCTGATCCAAGAGGTAGTCAAGGGCGACCCGATTCTGGCCAAGCAGTTGTTTTCTTCCGCAGAGAATGTTGAGACGGCCGTTATTTTGGCCATCGTTGGTGACCGGGGACTCTCCGGTGCCTACAACTCATCGGTGCTCCGTGCGACCGAGCGTCTCATCGCGGACCTCAAGAGCCGCGGCGTAAACGTCCGCGTCTTTACGGTCGGCAAGAAGGCCCTGGCCTACTTACGGTTCCGTGGCATTGAGGTAGAAGAAGACTTCGTCGGTTTCGCTGACCGTCCCAACTTCTCCGACGCCCGTCGCGTGGCTACGGCCGTTTTGGCGCCGTACATGAACGGGGAAGCCCAAGAGCTCTACCTCGTCTCTACCAAGTACTTGAGCTCGGCAACGCAGAAGGTTGACACGTCAATCCTTCTGCCCCTCCAGGCTCCCGAAGTCGCCGTTGAGAGCACCAAGAAGCTCGAGGGCTACACCGAATTTGAACCTGAGATTGCGCGACTCGTCGCCGGTCTCATCAAGGTGCCGATTGAGTCAGAGATCTTCACCGCTCTGCTCGAAGGTGCCGCCTCCTTCCACACCAGTCAGCAGCGCGCCATGGCCGCCGCGACTGAGAACGCCGATGAACTCGGCCGAGGATTGACCCGCATTATGAACCGAGCCCGCCAGGACTCGATCACCACCGAAATCATGGAAATCGTGGGCGGCGCCGAAGCGCTCCGCTCGGGAAAGTGAGTTACCAATGACCATCGCACCAGAGAAGACGAA
>WLKR01000013.1 GCA_009701115.1 Actinomycetota bacterium
CGACTCAGCTTGGACTTCTTCACGGAAGAAAAAGCCGGCGTCTTGATGAGTCGCATGACGAGCGATATCGAGAACCTCCAGCAGCTCCTTCAAGACGGCCTGGCCCAGTTCGCCATGCAGGGTCTGACCATGATCATCATCACCATCGCCCTCTTCTCGACCAACGTCGTCTTGGCCACCTGGACCGTTCTGCTGGTGATCCCAGCCCTCGTGATACTCACTATCTGGTTTCACACCAGTAGCGAGAAGGGGTACCTGCGCGCCCGCGACGCTATCGCCAACGTGCTAGCGGATCTCTCCGAATCGCTCTACGGCATTCGCGTCGTCACGGCCAACAACCGCCAGCGGCACAACATCATTCATCACCGCAATGTTGTTGGTGAATACCGCAATGCCAACATGTTCACCGGACAGATCATGAGTGTCTATGGACCAGTGACAATTATGGTGGGCATCTTGAGCCAAGCGTTGCTTCTGGGCATCGGTGGTCAGATGGTGCTTCGAGGCGAACTCTCGCTCGGTGGTCTCACCTTGTTCATCTTGTACTTGAACCGTTTCTTTCAGCCCATCCAGCTTCTCGTCCAGCAGTACAACCTCTTACAGCAGGGACGCTCTTCAATCATTCGTTTGCGCGAACTACTCGAGACCTCACCTTCGGTTAATGAAGTACCGAACGCCGTAACGTTGCCACCCATCACGGGCCGGCTCACTTTTGAAGACGTCTCCTTTGGCTACCTTCCCGGGCGTCCAGTGTTGGAGCACGTCAACCTCGAAATTGCCCCCGGCGAGAGCGTCGCATTCGTAGGACCAACCGGCGCGGGCAAGTCGACTTTGGCCAAACTCGCGACCCGCTTTTACGATCCGACCGGTGGTCGGGTTCTCGTTGACGGTGTTGACCTCACGACGGTCACCATGCACTCTCTGCGCAGCCAACTGGGCGTCGTTCCCCAGGAACCATTCCTGTTCTCCGGCACCATGCGCGTCAACCTCCGTTTCGGCCGGCCCGAAGCCACCGACGCAGACATCGACGAAGCCGTCGATGTCGTGGGTTTGCGCGAATTGATTGATCGCCTCCCCAATGGTCTCGACACCGTGGTCCACGAACGGGGCCAGACCCTGTCGGCCGGTGAGCGGCAACTTCTCGCCCTCGCTCGGGCCTTTCTCGCCCGCCCCCGAGTACTCGTGCTCGATGAAGCAACATCATCACTGGACCTACGGAGTGAAACGATTATTGAACGAGCGCTCGACCGAATGCTCGAAGGTCGTACGGCAATCTTGATTGCCCACCGCCTCACGACGGCCCAGCGGGCCGATCGCATCGTCGTCGTCGACCAGGGTGGCATCGTTGAAGTAGGCAGCCACGATGAGCTCGTTCGAGCTCGAGGGGCCTACGCGGGAATGTACGAAGCGTGGATTGCGTCCGGTGGACGCGATACTTCGCTCTAAGCCAAATCGGCGACGGCCACAATCTCGGCGGCCACAACATCCCACACTGGCTCCGGCAAGCTGTGACCCATTCCGGGATACACCACGTGTTTGGCATGCGCGATAGCCGCAGCGGTCGCCTCGCCACCCGATGGGGTCACCAAAGGGTCCTCGTCACCGTGCAGGACTAAGACCGGCACCGTGAGCGTGCTCAGGGCTGGTCGGCGATCCGGTGATCCGACGACGGCACAGAGGTGGCGGAGAACGCCAATGGGATTACGCCCGCGGTTCATCGCGGTGATGGCCTGCTCGCGCACCCACGCCTCGTCAAGGGGATGGGCCGAGCCGTTGGTCAGTTGCCAATTCTCAATCTCTTCGACCAGGAACGTTTCTAGATCTTCACTGCGGGGCCGGGTCAGCATGGCCAGGCATTCGGGAGTCGATGTGCCGACTTCGAGTGGTGCGGGCGTCGACATAATCGACGTGAGCGAGAGCGTCAGTTCCGGAAAGTTAATGGCGAACTGCTGGGCAATCATGCCGCCCATCGAGACGCCGACCACGTGTTGGGCGCCGAGGCCCAGAGTTTTGACTAGTTCAGCTCCGTCAGCCGCCATGTCGGCAATCAGATAGGGCGCTTCGGCCTGACCAAACAAGATGGCGGCCGAGTCTGGCTCGCCGAAGTGGTCCATGTGTGTAGAGAGACCCACGTCGCGATTGTCGTAGGTGGTCACGAAGAAGCCCGCTGCGACCAAGGAGTCGAGGAAGCCTTGGGGCCAGCTCGTCATGTGGGCCCCGAGGCCACAGATCAAGAGCAGTGGCCGACCCGAGGGTTCACCAAACTGCTCGTAGTAGATCTCAATTCCGTTCGCGGCAACCTTTGGCATGACGACTCCCCTCGTGCGCCTCAACTCTAGAAGGTCGAAACGCAAACAGCGGCGCCGGTTGCCCGACGCCGCTGTTCGAATTGCGTTCGTTACATCATTTCCTTAACCATGCCGATGAGATCGGCGTTGGTTTGGTCGCCCTGAGGCATGGGGTAGATGTCGAGGTGCGTGACGCCCGCTTCCTTGAAGGCGGCCACGCGCTCGGCAACGTAACTCTTGGGGCCACAGAGTGTGGTGAGCTCACAGAACTCAGCAGGAACGGCCGCTTCGGCCTCCTTCTTCTTGCCTGAGAGGTAGAGGTCTTGGATGATGGCCGCTTCCTTCTCGTAGCCGTACCGCACAGCCAGGTCGTTGTAGAAGTTGCGACCCTTGGCACCCATGCCACCCACGTAGAGGGCAACCTGCGAACGCTGAAGTTCACGGAGCTTGACAATATCTTCGCCTTCACCAATGGCCAAGATGCCACCGGCCTTGGTCATGAGCGAACCCAACTTGGGGTCACGCTTGGCTTCACCGGCGGCGAGCGCATCGCCCCAAACATCCTTAGCCCGCTCGGGAATGTACAGGATGGGAATCCAACCGTTGGCCAGCTCGGCCGTCATTTCGACATTCTTGTCACCAAGCGAGGCAACCCAGATTGGGATTTCACTCCGGACGGGGTGGGCAATAATTTTGAGCGCCTTACCGAGACCCGAGCCGCCATTCTCCTTCGAGAGGGGCATGTCGTAGAACTTGCCGTGGTACTCGAGGGGCTTTTCGCGCTTCCACACTTCGCGGCAGATTTCGATGGTCTCCCGCGTCTTGCCGAGGGGGTAGGTGAACGGAACACCGTGGAAACCCTCGATCACCTGCGGGTTGGAGGCACCAATACCGAGACTGAAACGTCCATCGGACAACGCGTCGAGACCAGCGGCAGTCATCGCCATCAACGTGGGGGTCCGAGAACCAATCTGCAAGATCGCCGATCCGATTTCGACCTTCTCGGTAAGAGCGGCGAGGTAACCCATGAGCGATGGACCGTCGAAGCCGTACGCTTCAGCGACCCAGACGATATCGAGACCGGCCTTTTCCATTTCGATAACGTTGCGCGCTGCTTCTTTGAAGCCGCCGCTGTATGCCAGTTGAGTTGAGAGTTTCATGATTCCTCCTTGGGACTTCAGGAAACTCTAGTGTCCGTCAACAACCATTCGGTACCTACTTTTCTAGGCACTACGACCATCTTTATTGGGCAATGGCGCAGCGATTAGGGCCGAGTTCCATTTCGCCGATTTCTTCAGGACTCAAGGTGGAATCCCCAATGTTGAACTTGACGATTTCTACATAATTCGGGGGGCGATCCTTGACGTGCGTCATGGCCCAGTTGACGAAATCTTCTTCGGAGTAGGCCAGGGCCGGCAACACGGGGCGGAGATCACCTAAACGTGCGGTAACGAGCTCGCCGAAGTGCACCGGCACCGCATCACCCCAGTGGGCCGGCAAAATCAAGATGTCGTCGGGCAGCGGCAGCACTCGTTGGTGGAGCGTGTGGTACAGCGCGTGAGCGAACTCTTCGGCCTGATCGGCCAGATCGGGTCGGCCCACGCTTTCGAGGAACAGTGTGTCCCCCGTAAAGAGGGCTGCGTCACCGAGGCGATAGACCGTGGAGCCTTGAGTGTGGCCCGGCGCGCTCACCGCTTCAACGGTCAAGTGCACGTTATGTTCGAGTTCGACTGAGAGGCCGTCGGTGAGTGGGGTGTAGCTGTAGTGAAACGTGTCGGCGGGATTGAGAATCAACGCGGCACCAGTAGCGGCTGCCAGGGCGCGACCACCGCTGACGTGGTCCGCGTGCAGGTGAGTATCAAAGACATGGGTGATACGAAAACCGAGTTTCGCCGCGAGGTTGATGTACCGATCGATATCCATCGATGGATCAATGACGGCCGCTTCGCTGCCGGCGCCGACGAGATAGCTCAAGCAGCCCTTGCCTCGACGACGCAACTGAACCACAGTGGCCCCGGCCAGTGCGACCTCTACCGAGTCGTAGGTCGTCGCCCACGCCGCCATGCCACCGTCCATTACTGCAGCGTCAATACCGTGGGTCGCGAGTAGTTCAGCACCGGCCTGGGCCCGCGCACCTTTGGCACAGATGACGAGGATTGCTTGGTCGCTGGGCATCTCGCTGACGCGGGATCCGAGGGTCCCCAGAGGAATATTCACCGCATTGGGAATCGCCCATTCGGCGAATTCGTCGGGCTCGCGAACGTCGAGGAGAAATGGCGCCTCGGCGGTACCAAAGAGTGAAAGAAGTGATTCGGCGGTTTTTACTTCAGGCATGCTCACAGGCTCACCCTAGGACGAAACCCAAGAACAACTAATCCTCAATCACTAGCCACGAGGTGGGATTTATGCGCCGAGTATGCGTTCCGTCATTTCCCAAACATCGCCAGCATGCACCGAATCGAGGGCGTACGGCATAACGCCGATGAAGGGCACGGCGGGATCCATTGGGCCGGCTTCTTGACAATTCTCAAGATAGAGGCCCCCGATGTTCTCCAGTTCAATTCCCGTGGCCGCCCACGTCGAAGTTGATGCACCTTGTGCGACATTCTTAAAAATGGGATTGGGGTTGCCATCATCATCAATGAATCCTGCGGCCCGCTGCTCTTCGAGAGGCATGTGTTTCTGTAGACCGGTCATGATGCCACCGGGCATCACGGCGTTGGCATAAATACCATCTTCGGCGTAACGCTTTGTGAGTTCAACGGTAAACAGTGCATTGGCCGTCTTGGACTGCCCGTAGGAGGCCCACTTGTCGTAGGGGCGGTGCAAGAAATTCGGGTCGACTAGATCAACGTCACTTCGGCGGTGAGCACTTGAGGAGAGTGCTACAACTCGCGCGCCGCCACTAGCTCGTAGTGCCGGCAGTAGGCCCTGGGTCAAGAGAAAGTGCCCAAGATGATTCGTCCCGAATTGCAGCTCAAAGCCCTGCTTGGTCACCCCTTGAGGCGTGGCCATGACACCGGCGTTGTTCACAAGAATGTGGAGAGGCTGGCCGGTTTCGATGTACGTGGCGCTCGCCGCACGAACAGATTCGAGGTCCGCGAGGTCCAATGGGATGAGCGTCACCTTCGACGCCAGAGCCGCTCCCAATGTGGCCAGCAGGTTCTCACCTTGGCTGGGAGTACGCAGCGTTACGCACACCTGGGCGCCAGCGGTAGCGAGTGCTCGAACAGTTTCGACGCCAATGCCCGATCCGCCACCAGTGACAAAAGCATTACGGCCAGTGAGGTCAACACCAGCAACCACTTCGAGGGCCGTTGAGTGGTAACCGAATTGAGAGGTAATAGGCACGGGACTCCTGTCGCGATTGAACACGATGACTTTACCCACCACGCTTTGACCCAGGAGCCTCGAAGTGGAAGTTGCGCGGGCTTTAGTGAGGGCCTCGAGCTTTCTCGCTCTGCGGGAATGTACGTAGCATTGAGCTGTGGAGCCTTACAAAATTCTTCTGTACTACCGCTTCACGCCACTGACTGACCCTGAGGCCATTCGCCTGTGGCAGTGGACCCTCTGCGACAGCCTTGGCCTCAAGGGGCGGATCATTATCTCCAAGGACGGAATCAACGGAACCGTTGGCGGACCACTCAGCGCCGTGAAGAAGTACATCCGCGCCACTAAAGAGTGGCCGGGCTTTAAGGACACCGACTTCAAATGGTCCGAAGGTACCGGGGATGATTTTCCTCGTCTCGCGGTTCGCGTGCGAGACGAGCTGGTTTCCTTCGGTGCGCCACACGATCTCCACGTTGATGAGTCGGGTGTAGTCAATGGAGGCCCACACCTCTCCCCCGCTCAAGTCAACGAGCTCGTAGAGGCTCGAGGTGACGATGTGGTCTTTTTCGACGGTCGTAATGCCTTCGAGGCCGAGATTGGTCGGTTCCGGAACGCCATTGTGCCCGATGTCGAAACGACCCATGACTTCGTCAAAGTTTTAGAGAGCGGCGCCTACGACCATCTCAAGGACAAACCAATCGTGACCTACTGCACCGGTGGCGTTCGCTGTGAGGTTCTGAGTTCCCTGATGCTGCAGCGAGGCTTCCAAGAGGTCTACCAAGTGGAGGGCGGCATCGTGCGCTACGGCGAGGCTTTCGGAAACGAGGGACTCTGGGAGGGCTCCCTCTTTATCTTCGACGGACGGATGAACCAGGAGTTCGGTCCGAACACCAAAATTATTAGTACGTGCGAGCGTTGCGAGACCCCGACAACCCAGTATTACAACTGCGCCAACTTGGCCTGTCGACAACTCATATTGCTTTGCGACACCTGCAGCACGTTGAATGGATCAACCAACTGCCAAGAACAGCACCACGGTGCGCGGTACCGATCCAAGCTTTAGCTACCGGCTCCCGACGAAACAATCAAAGTACCGAGACACATTTCGTCGCTCGACCCGTCACCCCACGTGATGTAGCGCGGAGGCAACTTCTTAGTCTGCGGATTCAACTTGCGCAGAGCAGGTGAGTACGTGCAGGTCACCTTGACGTAGTCACCCTTGGTCATGGTGACCGGGTTCGCGAGCGTGTAGCCGAACTGATTGTCGAAGTTGTATGAGGGAACCACTAGCAACGTCTCAGCATTGGCAGTGGCGCACGTGGCGTCTTGATGACAGAGCACCACCGTAAAGGCCTTGCCGAGCATGTGCATGTGGGGCCAGATCTTGTGAACCGTCACGGGCGTGTTTTCGCCAAAGCTCCACGTACAAGTAGCGGAGGTGGCATTGGGAGACGAACTATTCAGTGGCAGATTGCCGTGATTACAAACTGCCTCAATCGTTTGCGCGAAGGATCGAGCTTCCGCGCCAAATCGCTTGGCCAAGTCCGCGAGTGATGCGGTGTGATTGCACAGAGGGTATTTCTTGACATCGTTGTACGGAGCGACGCACGGCAACGCTGGTGCCGCTACGTACTGCCGCATGGTAAGGGGAACGCGACTTGAGGTTGCCGTATTTTCGGACCAGACGTTGAGCTTGGACGTCACGGCCTTCTTACCAGCGAGTGAGTTGTAGTGAATCTGAAGCACAATCAACGATCCCGCTGGAACTGAAATTCCGTAACCGGCCTCCATGGTGTCAGCACCGTGACCGGGCGACCAACCGTAGAGCCACGGAAGCGCTGAGAGCCCACCCATGGACGTTGCGCCGAGGGGTGAAGAAAAGCACGACCAACCCTTTTTACCGGTGGGGTCCAAAGACTTGACCTGCGCCACCACTGACGGCGTGGCGATGTAGGCGATTGCGTGGTGGAGTTCCTTCTTATTCGCCTGCGACTTGGACGTATCGGCTATGAACTCTGTCTTTGTCGTCATTTGATTAGTTGCAAACTTGGGGTCTATCCACGTGCAGCGGTATTCGTCATTGGCATCTTTAGGGGGCGTCGGTGCGTGCGTTACCGAGGCCGCAACATTCGGCGTCGTGGTGACGTGCGGCACCATGGCTGATTGGGCGTTCGGAGTTCGTGCCAGGCCCATAACCATCAAGCTGGCCGTCAAGAGAATTGCAACAACAGAGTTCTTCTTCATGACGTAAAGATAACGGTCGAAGCCCAGATTCGGGTAGTCAACACCGATTCACTGTGGCCCCGCCCATTGCGGGGCCACAGTGATGCCGTTATTCGCCTTCGTTGAGGGCTTTGTGGACCAACGCGGCCAAAACCCCACCAACGAGTGGTGCAAGGATGAAGAGCCATACTTGGCTCAGTGCCGTGCCGCCAACAATCAGGGCTGGGCCGAATGATCGAGCTGGATTCACAGATGTTCCCGTTACCGAAATTCCAAAAAGGTGGACAACGGTCAAGGTGAGGCCGATAATCAGACCACCGACGGCCGTGGGTCCCTGCTTGCCAGTGACTACCAAAATGACGTACACGAAGAGCGCTGTCAAAAGTACTTCGGCGAGGAATGCACCCATGGCGGAGATCTGAATCATTGAGTGCGCCCCGAAACCGTCAGCTCCGAGCCCAATTGAATCACGGCGCCAAAGGGGTGACTGCTTGAACGTCAGCCAGAGGCCCCCAGCCCCGATAATGCCTCCCGCGAATTGCGCGATCCAGTAGCCCACGGCGTCGCGGAGACTCATCCGCTTGGCCACGAGAACTCCCATGGTCACCGCCGGGTTGACGTGAGCACCGGAAACTGGACCGATGGCATACGCCAAGCCGGTAAGTACCAGGCCGAAGGCCAGCGACGTGGCCACGATGCCGGCGCCAGTGCCAAACTCACTATGCCACGTCCCCAGGGTTAAAACAGCCACGCCGCAGGCCACGTAGACCAAAACAGCAGTACCGAATAATTCTGCTCCAAATTTGCGATTCATGTACTTCTCCTTACATGTGTGATCGGCGTCATTGCCTATCATCGCAATCGTAGAAAGTGCTTCGCTGGAAATTGAGGATTTCCAATTTCCCAGTATTCGTTGGCAGATCTATTGAAAGGCCGGGACGCCGAGTGCGACCATGAGGAATAATGCCGAATCAAGGGAAGTGCGTAGCGGGGGTTGGTTGCCGAAGTGCACTTCCAGCACCTTCCGCCACTGGAAGTGCACGTACGGAAACCAACCGGGGGAAATACGTGGGCCGCTGAGTACGAATGAGACTGCCAGCTTTGTACTTGCCCTATGTTTAGAGACAGTCATTAGGGGTCTGAGGGGACTATGGAACTCAAGTTAATTACTGCCATCATCAAGCCATTCAAAATTGATGACGTGAAGGCCGGGCTGAAAGCCGTTGGTGTTGACGGATTAACAGTGACCGAAGTTCACGGCTTTGGGCGCCAGCGCGGGCACACCGAGGTTTACCGCGGTGCCGAATACGAGATTGATTTTGTTCCCAAGTTGAAACTCGAGATCATCACGAACGCAAATCAAGTTGATGAAATCGTCAATGCCCTTGTCGCCAGCGCGGCCACCGGTTCAATTGGTGATGGAAAGATTTGGGTCTCACCGCTCGAAACGGTTGTCCGAGTTCGCACCGATGAGCGCGGCTCTGACGCGATTTAGGACTGATGGCTATGAATTCAACTGACACACTCTGGGTCATTCTCAGCGCCGCACTCGTCCTCTTTATGACCCCCGGACTCGCCCTGTTTTACGGAGGAATGGTCCGCAGCAAAAACGTTCTCGCAATAATGATGAACAGCCTCGCCGCCATGGCGGTCGTCACCGTCCTCTGGGTCGCTGTCGCCGGGTCGCTCGCCTTTGGAAATGACGTTGGCGGCGGGCTGCTTGGCGACTTCTCTCTGGCCGGACTGGCCCACATACCTTCGTCTCTTCCCGGTCTTTCCGGCGTTCACGCATCATCCCTTTCGGTGCTGACGTATCAGATGATGTTCGCCATCATCACGGCCGCGCTCATCAGCGGCGGAACGACTGATCGCATCAAGTTCTCTTCCTTTGTCGTACTGATTGCTATTTGGACTGTGGCCGTCTACGCCCCACTGGCCCACTGGGTCTTCAGCCCGACTGGTTGGTTGGCCCATCGTGGCGTCTTGGACTTTGCCGGTGGCACGGTCGTCGAGATCAACTCGGGTTTTTCCACGCTCGCCGTCGTCTTGGTCCTCGGCCCTCGCAAGGGATGGCCCCGCGACTCCATGACTCCCCACTCCGTGCCTCTAAGCCTTTTGGGTCTCGGCATTTTGTGGTTTGGCTGGCTCGGTTTCAACGGAGGATCCTCGTTGGCGATGAACGGGGTTGCCGTTTCGGCGGTTCTCAACACGCAGCTGGCCGCCGCCGCGGGACTCATCGGCTGGCTCATCTACGAACGAACGACCGAGCACTACGCCACGACCTTGGGTGCCGCATCGGGTGGCGTGGCCGGGATGGTCGCCATCACGCCGTGCGCCGGATTCGTCCACCCCTACGCCGCGTTGATTATCGGACTCATCGCTGGACTCGCTTGCGCGAAGGCCGTTCGGATGAAGTTCAAACTCGGCATTGACGACTCGCTTGATGTTCTCGGTGTTCACGGTGTCGGTGGAGTGATCGGCATGGTCCTCTTGGGACTCTTCGCCAGCAAGTCCATCAATCCGGCCGGAGCCGATGGCCTACTGCAGGGCGGAGGGTTCACGCTGCTCGGTAACGAGCTACTCGCCATTGTCGTAACGGCATCCTTTTCCTTTGGTGTCACGTGGCTCATTGCCCAGGCCATTTCTAAAACCATCGGACTGCGCGTCAGCGAAGAAGATGAGCTGAAGGGCCTCGACCTCACCCAACACGCCGAGAGTGCCTATTCGGGCGGTGGTTCGGGTCGTTTCAGTAGTTAAGCGATGCGCAGGGCTCGAGAGAGCGCTGCCGTATGTTCCATAAGAATGCGCTTCGAAACATCGGCCTTGGGCTCAAGGATGCTGCCGTGAAATGTTCCGGGGTACGCGTGCAGTTCAACGTGCACTCCTGAGCGCATCAGGGTCGTGGCGTACGCAATGCCCTCGTCACGCAGTGGATCAAACTCCATCACCGAGATGTAGGCCGCAGGGAGATTCTTCAGAGTCTCCGCACGAGCGGGCGCCGCGTAGATGGGTACATCGCCACCGAGACCATGCAGGTAGTACTGCCAGCTCAGTTCGGCGTTCGGACGATTCCACACCGGTGTGTCGACGTACGACAGCATGCTGGAAGTTTCGAGGCGATCATCGAGCTCAGGAATATCCAAGAGTTGGAAGGCAATCGGTAGTTGCGCGCCATCGCGATTGAATAACGCTAAGCCCGCCGCCAGACCCGCACCGGCGGAAGTACCGAAGAGAGCGACTCGATTCACATCAATACCGAGCGTGGTCGACTCGGCGTGAATCCACTGCAGCGCAGCGGCGCAGTCCATCAGGGCCGCCGGGTAGGGATGTTCGGGGGCCAGTCGGTACTCCACCGAGACAAAGACGGCCGGAAGAAATTGGGCAAAGCCGACCGTGATCGGCATATCGGTCATCACACTGCCCACCGCAAAACCCCCGCCATGAATTCGCAGGACACACGGGGCGTTAGGAGTCACGTTTGAGGATTGATAGACGTGCACCGTCACCGGTGGCTCGCCCGGCAGTCCGGGAATCTCGTGCGACGAAATAGTTAAACCAGTGGTGTTGAGGGTGGCCGCGACACGCTCGCCATTGGCCGCTTGAAATGAACGGGCGGCTTCGATATTGGTAAAGGTCGCCGTGGTGGGAAGAATCTGAAGGATGGCCTCGTACTCGCCGTCAAAGTCGTAGCTCATGCAGGAAGCCTACGAGTTAGTCGATGGCACCGGAGTCTTACGAAAGACGGACAGTACCTTGTCGTCATCGATAAAGAAGGCCGTCACGGCCCCGAGGAAGGCGAAGATGCAGGTCCACATAAACGGCACTTTGTACGCGTTGTAGGCGTACGCCAAATCGTGCACCTGTGCCGGAATCTTGTCGATCTGCGCCATCAGCACTGAGATCAAAACAGCAATGCCCAGTGAACTCGCCACCTGACGCTGCGTCGAGAACAGGGCACTAGCCCGGCCCGTATCGAGGGGTTGAATCTGCGAGAAGGCGGCGGCCTGGAGCGGGATGAACACGAAGGCCCAACAGAGGCCCCGTGCGAAGAGAATGGCGCGGTAGACCCAGAGATTCGTCTCCGGGGTTGTCCACATCAGCAACAACATGACGAAACCGGCGACAATCAGACCAATCGATATGAGTCGACGGGGACCCACTTTGGGGTAGAGCTTGCGAGCCACTTGGCTCATCAAAATCACGCCGATAGCCTGAGGGAATGTAGTGAGGCCAGACTCCGATGGCGAGAGTCCTCGCACTCCTTGGAGCATCAGCGGCATAATCAACACCAGTCCGAAGAAACTGGCGGTGGCGAATACTGACGTGATGTTCGTCATAGTAAAGACGCGATCGCGAAAGAGACGAAGGGCCAGAATCGGCTCAGCGATGCGTCGCTCAACCAAGACGAGCGCTGCGCCGAGCGAAATTCCCAGTGCTAGTGAGAGCAGCACTGGTGTCGAGCTCCACCCTTCCACCGCGACTTGATTCAGGCCGTAGAGAATCGCGCCCAATGACAATGCCGAGAGGAAGAAACCGGCGGGGTCGAATTTCCCAGCGGCTTCATGCTGATACTCCTTCAAGCGCAAGACGCCAATGACGAACGCCAGGATTCCAAAAGGCAGATTCACGAAAAATATCCAGCGCCAACCCAAGCCGTCGGTGATGAAGCCGCCGAGCACGGGACCGGTCGCGGGAGCCAAGAGCGTCGGAATAGATAGCAACGCTCCGACCTTGGCCCGTTCCATCGGTGGGTACTCCCGATAGAGCATGGCCGTACCGACCGGCGCCATCATGCCCCCACCGATCCCCTGCAGGAAACGAAATGCCGTCAGTTGGTCGATGGAGTTAGCGGCGCCACAGAGCATGGAGGCGACGGTGAACACAAACAGGGCGAAGAGAAATACCTTCTTGGTGCCAAACTTGTCGCCGAGCCAGCCGGAGGCGGGAATCCAAATGGCCAGCGACATGAGGTAGCCCAAGACGACCCACGCCAAGTCCGTTGGGGAGCCGTGATGAAAGTCGTTACCGATCGCGGGAAGCGCAGTGTTAACAATGGTGCCGTCCATGATGTCCATAAACATCGCGATGACGAACACGGTGGCGACGGCCGCACGATCGCTAATGGCGTAGATGCCACGCCGTTTCACAGTTTGCATTTCACCCTCTCGCAGCATTAGCAACCTAGTTGTTCCTCAAGGGCGAGAATTCACCAACGAGCTATCTGCGAGGCGCGCCCGCCAAACGAATTGCGGTGGCCCCCACTATCAAAACAAGTAGGGCTAATCTCGAAGAGAGCG
>WLKR01000130.1 GCA_009701115.1 Actinomycetota bacterium
GTGATTCATGTGCGCGACTTTGGATGCTGGGTGCTGAGCGACTCGATGCATGCGAAGGATCACAAAAAGCATGAATACTCCCAGGTGTGGAAGTTTCCTCCTCTGCGAGGGGCGAACGACGGCCACAATGCCCCCGTCTACGGCTTCGCTCCCGAGCAGGTTGCGTGCGGCGACGGAAGCATCCGCACGCTTGACCCGAATGGGCCGAACCTTTGGCTCTACCATTTCTCCAACCAGACGATCTCTTATCAGAAGTATTACGAAGCGACGGAACCGTATCGCGGATGGTATTCTAGATTTATCGGCGACCTGATTCCGGCGGTGGACGTGCACGCCAGTTGGCAGGCCACCGACCGTTCCGTCGTGACGACGCTCCTCTGGCCAACGCCGGACGGAGCACCGCCGCCAATCAAATCGTTCGCCGGCAACGGTGTTGAGGCAGCGCAAGACACCTCGTCGTTCACCGCAACGCTCAAGAACGGTGCCACGCTGGCGTTTGCGGAGTCAGTTAGTGGCCCGCGTCGGTTGGAGGCAGCAGGTATCCGCATCACCGGCGACATGCTTCTCGTCACGCGGCAGGGACGCTCGGTACGGGGGCTTGTGCTCGGCTGCACGGAATGGACGGACGGCCGTTACAAGATCAAGCCGAAGGAGAAAGATTTCGAGTTCGTTTGCCGTGCCGATGGCGGGTTTGATGTCGTTGCGCCAATTGAAACTCCGCGAGGATTTCGTTGGGACGATGGTGGCCGTGGCCTCGTGCCCGACTATGCCGAAACCACGAAGCCGGCGCCGGTACGAACTGAAAAAGGTTCGTCGCGGGCGGTGAAGATCGCGGAGATGTCGTTTCCGGAAACGGCGCCGGGCACGGCGGGCGACAAGGTTCTGGTGTCGGGGCTATGTGGCGTGGCCTGGCTTGGTGGAGACCGATACGTCGCTGCGCCTCGCCAGGGTGGGCATCTGATCGCCTTCCAGATGCCTGTTGACGACGGCGGTAAGCCCCGAGCGATCCTCGAGCCTCAGGCGTTGCCAGGCGGAATTTCGAGTAGGACTGACGTGGCATTCGACGCGATTCAAGACCGGCTGCTTGTCGTCGATGACTCGCCGCCCGCGATGCGCACGATTCGGCTCGATCACACCAAGGCCAGTGCATCGCTCGATATCCCAACCGTTCAACTCGAGGCCCGCGAAGGAAAGGGATTGGCGGCGATCACCACCGACCCCGCCACAGAATGTGTATGGATATCCAATCGTGAGGCGCTCATTCCCGACGGTTTGCCTGCAATCGGGAGTTTGGGCACGGATGTCCGCTTGATGGAACTGGGAATGGAGAGCAAGGCGGATCCAACGGACACGATCACGACCCTGAAGAAAGAGCTGCTGTATCGGGTCGATGCTGCGCATACAGGCCGAAGGCTTACTCCAGGGGATGCGTCGTCTGGAGTGTCTGGAATCGCAGCGGTCGGCGACGGGAGAGTGCTCGTTCTCGAGACGAGCCGGGCTCCCACGCTGCCGCGCTTCCGGAATCGGCTGTTTCTCGTCGATCCTCGGCAGGCGGTGGTGCCTGGAGTGGAGGAGATCAGCCAGATGGCCCAGGGTCTTCAGGCGGTTTCCAAGAGCCTTCTGTGGGAGCAAGCCGGAGGCACGTGCCTGGAGGGAGTGTGCCTCGGTCCGGTGCTGGGCAACGGCGACCGGATCATCGTGGCGGTGGGCGACAACTCGTCGCTGGGTACGCCCACATCGATCGTCGTGCTTCGCTGGAGCCCGACTGATCGACGTGCCTCGTTCGCCAGCGCAGGTTGGTGGGTCGCGGCGGCTGGGGCTGCGTGTGGAGCACTTGCGCTCTCGAGAGCTGCGAAACGGTTACCCGTGAAAGTCAGCCGCGGACGAAGGGCGAATCAGGCATGTGACGCCCGGCTCTCGGCGATGTAACTGCCGAGCGATACCAGGAGCATGGGCTTCATCTAGTAGCAGTGTTGCCGATCGGCAATGAATGAGTTCCAGAGTGCCCTGACCGCATGTGCATCCAGGAACGGCAGCGCTTTTACTTCCGCTACGGCCGCCTCGCACGACTCGAAAATCTCGCCGAACATCCAATCGTTGACCGGCAGGGTAAATCCTGTTTTCGGCCGCCGCAGCACGTGGTCAGGCAGCAGGTCGGCGAGCGCCTTGCGCAGCCGACCGTCGCCGCCCCGCGAAGACGTTCGATGCGGTGGTCTTGCGTGCGGCGGTAGCCGACGATCATGGGGCTGTTGCAGCCGGCGCGGAGAAGGCCCTGGTGGTCGCGGTAGCTGGCGATCGCGGCGCCGCCATAGATGTCGGACATGCCCAGGATGCAAGTCTTCATGGGCTGTTCAGCTGGCCTTCGAAGCGGCGGGGCGGCAGCCGATCACGCGGATCTGGAACCACGAGCGTTCCCAACGCGCGCACATGCGGCAGACGAAGTGGAAGATCGTCGGGCTGAGGCGGGCCCAGAAGCGGTAGTTGCGAGGCCACTTGTGCATGAAGGCCTTGCTCTCCTCAACCTCGAAGCCGGCATGGGTGAAGAGGTTGCCGATGCTCATCGGGCTCCAGGCGTAGATGTGCTGGTTGACGTCGTTGGGGGCGTACTTCCAAATGATCGACTCGTTGGGGACGACGAAGACGATGCGCCCGCCGGGCTTGAGTTTGGGGAGGAGCGCCTTCACCTCGTCGAGTGGGCGAGTGGTGTGCTCCAGGGCGTTATTGGAGATGATGACATCGGCCCAGTTGTCGGGGACCTCGGCAGCGCTGGCGACGGCGCGGATGCCGATGCTCTCTGCGGTCTTGCGGGCAGTCTGGTTGATCTCGATGCCGAGGCGCTCTTTGCAGTTCAGCTGCTTCAAGAGGTAACCGCCGCCACAGCCGTAGTCGATAACGGTGTCGCTGGGCTTGATGTAGTCGCGGAACTTGATGAGGTTGGCCCAGCCGCCGAACTCGCCGAGGGGCGCCTGCCAACAGAAGTACTTGTCGTCGTAGTAACCGACGGTGCCGTGAGAAGCGGGAGCGGATGAAGCGGTGGCGGGCATGGCAATAAGTTTATGCCGGGGCGGGGAAAGATTCACCACGACGGCGTAGAGAAGGATAGCTCTGCCAATGGCACGTTCGCAACCGTTTCCGAGCTGATGAGCGGCTCGTGAGCTGAGGGCCCGGTCTTCCTGGCCCCAAAAAGGCGTTCCGCTCGCACGACACATCGCGGATTGCGTGGGCGAAACTGATGGCGCGGGTGTGGGGGGAGTTTTCGCTGCAATGCCGGCCTTTTGTGGGAGCAGGCTGGAGGCACGTGCCTGGAGGGATTGTGCCTCGGTCCGAAGTTCGGTAACGGCGACCGGATCATCGTCGCGGTGGGCGACAACTCTTCGCTGGGCACCCTAACGTCGCTCTTCGTGCTTCGCTGGAGCCCGACCGATCGACGTGCATCGCTCGCGTGGGCAGGCTGGTGGGTCACCGCGTGTGCGGCCGTATGTGGGACGCTTGTGGTCAGGAGAGTCCCTTACAAGTGCGCCGCGAGCGAAAGATGAATCACACCTGCACCGCCCGGCTCTTGGCGATGTAACTGCCAAGCGCCACCAGAAGCATGGGCTTCATCCAGTAGGTGTGCTGCCGATCGGCGACGAATGAGTTCCAGAGGCCCCTCACAGCTTGGGCGTCGAGGAACGGTAGTGTTTCCACCGCCGCTACCGCTGCTTCGCACGATTCGCGAAGTTGCCCGAACATCCAATCGCCCACGGGCAGCGTGAAGCCAGTCTTTGGTCGCTGAAGTACCTGCGCAGGGACAATGTCGGCAAGCGACTTCCGTAGCAGATGCTTGGCCCCCTTCGTCCGCCCGGCATGCAACCGCCCAGGGATTCGTCCCGCTTGCTCAAGAACCGGTCGGGAGACGAATGGGACTCGGAGTTCGACCGAGTGCGCCATGCTCGTGACGTCGGAGTCTCGCAGCAGCGTGTTCCCCATGTAGAGATAGGTCTCAACCCGGGACACTGCGAGAAACGGATCGTTGCCGACGTCATCGAAAACTGCATAAGCTTCATCGGCCAAGTAATCGTTCGTGAGTCCGAGGTCAGCTGCACACAGGCCCAGCGCCCCTAGGGCGGCTGCAGGCAGGAACTGCTTCAACTCGATCGCGAGTTCGACACACCGTCCGGAGTTGCCCGCAAGGTTTTGGATACGGGCGTGGTAACGACGGGGAAACACGCCGACGATCGCCCCCGCGGCCGCTTTCCGGCTGCTCGCAGGGAGAGCAGCCGCCGCTCGTAGCAGGGGGGCAAGCATGCGTACCCGACGAAAGTTCGCGTAGCCGCCAAAGAGTTCGTCGGCGCCGAGGCCCGAAAAGGCGA
>WLKR01000131.1 GCA_009701115.1 Actinomycetota bacterium
CAGCCGATAGGGTGCCTTGGGTCAGGAGCTCGCCGAACCCGGACTGCATCTGGCGTGTCCGGCGCTGGGAGGTCCGCAGGGATATCCGGTCCTCCACGAAGGCTGACCAGTCGGCGAAGAGGGAGCGGATCAGGCTCCGGGCCCACACCCCGATGTGGGTGCCGTCGCCACCACGGGTGACGAGACCCTCGACGTTCCGGGCCAGGTGTGCCCAGCACAGCTGCCGGAACGCCTGGTCCAGCCAGTTGGAGCCTGCGTAGCGGTCGCTGGTGACCACCCCGTGGTAGTCCGCCAAGGTCAGCTCCCGGATCACCCGGCCACCACGACTGGGTGAGAGGACGAAGACCGTGGCCTGGGCACTCCTGACCATCCACAGCCACCAATGGCGTCCATCGTGGGGCCAGCGCGTCCCGTCCGCATGGAGCAAGGGTGCCGAGGGGAGTGTCGCCACCAGGGCCGCGGTCACCGGGGCGAGGGCTTCCCCGGTTGCCTGGCAAAGGGCGTCGACGCTGCCGATGCTGATCGGCACCCCGGTCACGTGCCCCATGACCCCGGAGGTCTCCCGGCGGCTCAGGCGGAACCGTCCACCAGGCATGGCGACGGTTGCCTGCACCCGGGGACCGAACGATCCGGTGGGGACCCCGGCGGCCAGGGATGCCCGGGTCCGGGTCCCACACGACGGCCACGCAAGCCGGTGCAGGCGGTGTTCGGTGATGCGAGGATGGATCACCGGCAATTCAGTCACCTCGTGCGCCACGAAGTCCGGTGCTCCCGCCACTCCGGGCAATCCCGGTGCCTGAGGCAGGTCGGTCAGGCATGCCTCGCACGCCTGGCGCTGCAGGGGCCAGTGATCGGTCACCACGTCGACCCGTCCGGGTGGCGCCATGGCCCGCCGGTGGGCCACGTGACCGGGTTGGCCACCGCGTCCCCGGCTACTGGGCCGGGATGGCGGGTGCTTAGGCGTGCCCGGCAGGTCGGACGACGGAGGCCGCGACGAGTTCCCCGAATGCTACCCCACCCGGGCTTCAAGATCACGGACGCGTTCCTCCAAACGGGCGTTCACCGCCCGGAGGTCAACGTTCACCGCCCGCAGCTCAGCAATGGTTGCCTGCAGGGTGGCGATCACGGATGGCATCACTCAACAGATCGTGCACCGAAACCCACCCGGCACCCGTACCCTGGCGACCGATGCAGACGGAACTGACCGCGACGACGTCCCCGACACCAGACATTCAGCCTTGTGCAGCGCATCCTTATAACATCTTACACGGATTTATGTGCCCATATTATACTTTCAAAGCCATAGTATGCCCAAGTTGCAGACTGTACTTTATTTTCTAGCCGCGAAAGTGGCTCTTGCAATAGACCAATCAAGTAATGTAACGTAGGCTTCTCTGATATGCTGTGGCGTGAAATTTGTAAACCATTCTGGCGAAGAATTGTGCAAACATCAACCGTGTTTGGGGGCGAGCCTTTGTGCGTGGCATCGTCGTAATAATTAAGACAACCTGGACGACTAGGAAAATTGACACTGGATACTGACGGTACTGCAATGTATATCATTCCTCCGTTATTAAGTTTTTTACACATTGCAATTATAGTCTTATTTATATTATTACAATGCTCCAAATTGTGATTGCAAACAATTATGTCATAAGTGTCAGGAAGATTTAAAATATCTTCTGAAAATTTATCTGGATGTTCACACAAAACATATAAATTAGGAAATATAACAGAGTCATTATTAGCAATAATATCAATCCCAGTATAGTGATAGGAAGGCAGAATTGCTGGTAGGACCCGTGGGCTATGAGTTCCGCATCCAACATCAAGCAGGCGACCGCGTGCTTTTGCTTGGTTTAGGAAGCAATACAAACTATTTTTTGCGGGAAACTTATGAAATAGATGCGTATCTACAAATTTATCTAATCGTTTTAATATCAATAATATTAAATTAGATATTTGCATAACGAAAAAATTCATGACTTTGTGTAATACCATGTGAATTCTCCAACAAGCGCGCCAAATCCGATGTGTACTATATTGTGCCCATTGCTAATAATCAACGCCATGTCTGGCCATTTAGGTAATATCTCGGCGCATAATAAATAGTCTACAGTCTGCTTCGAATTCTGCCAACCTGACCACGCACCTACAAAGCCCCACAAAGGATCCGACGATGACGTCATGTCTGCGTACCTGTTTGTTAATACAATACATGACATATTAATATTTATGAAAATACAAAAATAAAGTTCTAATAAGAAGAATTATAACACCAATAGGCTGCAAAAATGCCCTAATCAGAGAAATGTTAATCCACTTGAGAATGCCAGGCCACCTAGTCCTCAAGCGCACTCCAACGTGAAGGAAGATTGCGCCGAGATTGGTTCTATTCAAGGCTATCGCGCAGCCTGTCTCATTAATAATGACTACGCGGTCGGCTCCCATTAAGAAGGCCACTGCCTGCAGTGCTTGAAACCCAGAGGTTCCAGCCTCAAGAAAGGCGACAACTTGGTAGTGGCTCCGGCGTAGTCGCCGAATTAGATTCAGCCTGCCTTGCGCTGAGCCAGTGACATGAATCATCTCACAGCCAGAAATTTGACTGCAGACTGCAGCGGATTCTTGTCGACCGATCACATCGATTTGAACCGTGTCAAATAACCTCCGAAGCTCGAGAAGGGCCGCTCTGCTCTGGTCGGGTGGGGCGGAGGCAATGAAAAGAACATTATTGCGATCGCGTGAACCAAATTGCAATCGTGAATTCGTCATGGTCGATGTTCTCCATGACGCCACTCATTCATGATATTGTTATAAATATCTTCGTGCTCACCGAAAATAATCGGCCAATCAAAATTACGTAGAACGTGAGTCCGCCCATTCCGTCCAAGTTGTGATTGCAGTTCACGATTGTCTAGGAGGTTTATGATCGCGTTCGCAAAATCCGGCGCGGAATCTGCAATGCACGCATTCGTGCCATTGATGGCACCGGTGCCCGCACTACCAAGTGCCGTGCTAATCACAGGTCTACCCATGGCCCATGCCTCGAGGACCTTGTGCCGGATACCGTAGCCCAGACGGATAGGAACGAGCGGGATCGCGCGTGCGACAAATGGCCGGTAGTCTTCAACCCAGCCAGTGATGTGCACGCGAGAGTCTGTTGCCAGCCCGTGCATTTTAGGGATGACACCACCTCCCACAAGGTCAACATGGACGTCTGGTCTGCGTAACCAAACCAGAGGCATGATTTCTCGAACTAGCCACTCCGCGGCGTCGACATTTGGCGAATGTCCGTAATAACCCATGAACACCAGACGGTTTGACAAAGGTATGACGTCCATCGGAGCATAGTGGGCGCAATCAACGCCTGTTCTATTCACTCGAATCTTTGGCCGCGATAAATATTTAGAGATTCTGGCAGCATCATCTGGGGTTACTGTAATAACAGCACTGAAACGGGAACATATTTCTAATTCCCAATGAAGCACGCGCATCCAATTGATAAAATGACTAGCTCGTTCAATCAAAGTCTTAGAAAGATTCATTCGCTGGATGCAAACAGCGTGCTGAACCTCGTGGTGTGTCAGGAGTGAGGGTATCGGACAGTCTTTCGGCATAAGCCATGCTGTCTGGAGAAACTCAAACTGAACGAGATCATATCTGCCACTTGAGACTCGTTGCTGGATCTCTTGAGCCATGGTGCTGTCGGAATATTCCGTGACGAACTGTGTAGGTTGCATCCCCAGCAAATCACCTGCGAGCGGGGTACGAGTCCTCAATATCGTGTCGACTGAACGGCAAAAAACTTTTAGTGCACTAATATGTTTGCGGTCATCAACAGTGTCAATGAACGAGAGAATGTCAACGGTGTGATGACGTGAGACGCCCCGGGCAACCTCAAAAACTCGCGCTGCACCGGCGCTTGTGCCGAGGGCTGGAGGGAATGTGCTAACAATCAATATCCTCAAACTTTGAGGTCGCGATTGTGAACCTTGAGAGTCCATAAAAAAACCTTACATAGTAGAAATAAATTAGTGAGCAAGTAAATTCCTAATAAACATCGAACACGCGCGGGCCGGCCGAGTCACTCTCCAAGAGACACTATTTTGAAGATCATCTATACGACGTCTTAATCCATCGATTGCGCCCTGGAGTTCGCGGTAGGCGGTGTCGCGGTCGGACAGTTCCTGCTGGGAGCGGGCTGCGCGGTCCTGGAGTTCGCGGTAGGCGGTGTCGCGGTCGGACAGTTCCTGCTGGGAGCGGGCTGCGCGGTCCTGGAGTTCGCGGTAGGCGGTGTCGCGGTCGGACAGTTCCTGCTGGGAGCGGGCTGCGCGGTCCTGGAGTTC
>WLKR01000132.1 GCA_009701115.1 Actinomycetota bacterium
GTGGAGACGATGGGGATCGAACCCACGACCTCAGGCTTGCAAAGCCCGCGCTCTACCAACTGAGCTACATCCCCTTGGTTCATTCATGATACTAAATCTGTAGATGCCTTACTTCGTCGTCGTGGTCGCAAACCGTTGACCGACTTTAGTGAGGATGAGGAGCCAGATAATGATGTCGGCGACGAAAATAGCGAGGGGGAAGGCCACGCCGGCCGTCGTCCACTCGTGCAGGGTCAACATCGTGATGCCGGCATTGACAGTCCCCGTTACGTACGGGCCCTGGGCTTCACTTTGCGGACTAAAGAAGGCCTTCCTCAGGGTCGGCAGTGCGGCCACCGTGTCGGCGGCGACCTGGGCCAGGAGTCCGAGCGTCGGTTGGTCACTCGCGAGCCAGATCACGAGACCCACCACGGAGAGAACGCCGCAGAATAAGTCGAAAGGGCCAAGATTCCACACGGCCGACTTGGACTTCCACGAGGCCACTAAGACCGCGCAGGGAATCAGGCCGACCATGAGTGTCATGGTCGAGGCCACACCGACACCCTCTTGAATCTCAATCACGAAAGCCAGTAGCGGGGCCACGGCCCACATGATCCACGTCACCCGGTTGGGCTGGGCCTCACCGCTCAAAACCTTGCGGATATACGTGGTGGCGCCGACAACCGATATCGCGGCGGCAATAAAGACGGACCAGGAGGGAAGCACGTTGGACAGTCTCCCCCAATTCGAAGCGCCACGGGGAACTACTAGCGTGAAACGCTATGGACGTAAAGCAATTTCTTGGGCTGCAGCAAGTGGGCAAGGGTCACTGGCGACTCGAAGTCGACGAGCGCCTCATTACCCCGGGCCAATTCCTCTTTGGTGGTTGTGGTCTAGCCGCCGGCGTGGTGGCCCTCGAGGAAGACAGCGGTCGGCCCTGCATCTGGGCCACCGCGCACTACCTCAGCTACGCCCCGACCCACGCCACGGTGGATGTCTTCACGACACTGGCCGTCGTCGGTGGCAACGTCACGCAAGCGCGCGCGACCGCCATGGTCGACGGCAAAGAGATTTTGACGATTAATGCCGCCCTGGGGCGAGGATCGCTCACGGCCGATGAACCGTGGACCCAGATGCCCGACGTTCCCGGCCCGATGGACTGTCCCCCTCGAATCATCCCCGCCGCCTACGGCCAATCGATTTTCACCAGTACCGAGACGCGCACGGCCCTAGGTCGCACCATGGAGCAGATGGATGGCACCAAGGGCTCGCCCAACACGGCCCTCTGGGCTCGGGTGCCCGGTCACCTCGAACCATCGGCCGGCACCTTGGCGATCTTCGGTGACTATGTCTCGGGTGGCGTGGCCAATCCCCTCGGTCAGCGCACCATGGGTCGCAGCCTCGACAACACGATTCGCGTGGTCACGCTGGAGCCCACGGAATGGGTGCTTTGCGACATCCGCATGCACGCCCTTTCCGGTGGTTTCGCCCAGGGCACGGCATTCCTCTGGAGTGAGCGGGGCACCCTGCTCGCTACGGCCAGCCAGACTATTGCCGCCAAAATTTGGGATGGACCTCGCAGCTAAATCGGGACTCCCTTCCCGTGCTGTAGAATTTCTACTTCGCGGGGCTATAGCTCAGTCGGTTAGAGCGCAGCACTGATAATGCTGAGGTCGTAAGTTCGATTCTTACTAGCCCCACCAATCCGTCGGCCCGCAGGGTCGCTTTCGGGACCCTTCGACGGTTGAGTTGAAAGGGCGGTGTCCGTGAGCGCCAATCGAGACCACATGTCTTCCTACGACCGTGAACGGGCCAGTGTCTTTCACTCCTGGTCGGCCCAGAACACCATCACCCCATTCATGGTGGCCGGCGGCGAAGGCAGTTACGTCATAGGCGAAGATGGCGAGCGCTACCTCGACTTCTCGTCCCAGTTGGTCAACACCAACCTCGGTCACCAGCACCCCGCGATTGTGGACGCCATTGTGAACCAGGCCCAAGAGTTGGCGACGATTGCACCCCAACACGGCTACCGGTCACGGTACGAAGCGGCCGAGATGATCTTGGATCGTTCCTTCGATGGAGCGGCCAAGGTCTTCTTCACTAATGGTGGCACCGAAGCAGTGGAGCACGCCGTACGTATGGCGCGCCTCCACACCGGACGACCCAAGGTGCTCGCCACCTACCGCAGCTACCACGGCGCCACCGCGACCTCCATCAACCTCACCGGTGATCCCCGTCGTTGGACGACTGACACGGCCAGTGCCGGAGTCGTTCACTTCTTTGGACCGTTTCTCTACCGCAGCGAATTTCACGCCACCACTGAAGCTGAGGAATGCTCGCGCGCCCTGCAGCATCTCGAGCGCACCATTGAGTCCGAAGGTCCGGCCACGATTGCGGCCATCATCTTGGAGTCCGTCCCGGGCACGGCCGGCATCATGGTGCCACCAGCCGGTTACCTCGCCGGAGTTCGAGCCCTCTGCGACAAATACGGCATTCTCTATATCGCAGACGAAGTGATGGCCGGTTTCGGTCGTACCGGGGCGTGGTTCGCCTTCCAACACTTTGGCATCACCCCCGATCTCGTCACGTTCGCCAAGGGTGTGAACTCGGGCTACGTGCCCCTCGGTGGCGTCATCATCAACGAGGCCGTATCGGCCACCTTTGGTGATCGGGTCTACCCCGGCGGCCTCACCTACTCCGGACACCCGCTGGCCTGCGCCGCCGCGGTTGGTTCGATGCGCTTTATGAGCGAGGCCCGCGTGATTGAACACGCCAAGGCCCTCGGTGACGAAATCATCCGGCCCGAACTACTCGCGATGCAGGAGCGTCACCCTTCTATTGGTGAGATTCGTGGCCTTGGCGTCATGTTCGCCATTGAACTGGTGAAGGACCGCGCCACCAGGGAGCCGCTGGCCCCCTACGGTGCTTCTTCCCCGGCGATGAACGAAGTGATTGCGGCCTGTCGTGCCGAGAAACTCTTGATTTTTGCGAACTTCAATCGCCTCCACGTCGTCCCGCCGTGCAACATCTCGGCCGATGATCTTCGCGATGGACTCGCTCGACTCGACCGAGCACTCGCCGTAGCGGACCGTCACTACACCGGTACGTCGTGAGTGTCGTCGCTCGGCGCGCCGCCGCCGTAGCGCTACGACAACTCAGCCACCTCTTCGTAGGTCGAGAACTAACTGACGAGCAGCTCGTGGAACTGACTGATGTAGTTACCACCTGGATTCAACGGGCCGATGAACAACCGTCGCGCGTTCGGGAATTTCCGGCCGATCGCATTCGCGCCTGGCAGGAGGGTGTTGCGTTGCCCGAGAGTGCGCGACCCACAGGTTTTCCTGATTCGGTAGTTACCGGTGATTCCAATCCCATGGGACTGGCCGCCCGGCAATGGAATGAAGGCGAAGTCGCCTATGCCGAAGCTACGTTCGACCGTGCATTCGAAGGGGCACCCGGTCGAGGCCACGGGGGCATCCTCGCGGCCCTCTTGGATGAGACGATGGGCCGCATACCGGCCATCTTCGGATCGCTGGCCTTTACCGGACGACTCGAAATCTCCTACCGCGCACCCACGCCGCTCTACCGACCCATTATGGCCAAGGCCTGGTGCACTCGTCGAGAGGGTAGAAAATTTCACATTCACGCCGAGGTTCGTGACGGCGACACGTTGGTGGCCGAGGCTACGGCCCTCTTTATCGCCGTTGATCTCTCGAAGTTCTTACCGTCGAGCTAGCGCGAGTTAGCTATTTGCTCAAGCAGAGTGATTTCTTGACCCTGCGCTGTAACGATGTCGCGATTTAACTTTTGAATCTCAAGGCTCGCGCCGGTATCAAATGCACGAACCATTGAGAGGGCACCGCGGTGGTGCGCAATCATCGCGCGGGCCCACGATTGATCAAAAGTCGAACCTTGTTTTTTACTGAGTACGGAAAGCTCGTCGCTCGACAACATGCCGTCCTGCATGTCTTCGTGGTGGTGCATAGATATCGGCTCACCCCACTGCTGTAACAGCTGGGTCAACGTGGCAACTTCCATCGTCTGCGCCGCCTTCATTTCGCTCGCGAGATTCCGCAACTCCTCGCTGGCGTGGCGGGAGGGATTTAGGGCCATGTCGGCCATATCTATGGCCTGCTGTGGTGGGGAATCATCATCTGCGCGAACATGACGTCGGTGGAATTATGCGTCGAACGGTTGGTATTGCCGTTGGTAATAAATAGAGCCGCTCCCGCAACTACGAGCACGGCAACGATGGCCATGGCGATGCGGGGAATTTTCACAATTCCTAACTTATGGATCGTTACGGGAGCGCGCTACTCCTCAACGTGGCGGTGCAGCAGAAAGGTCGCGGTGCCCCGACTGA
>WLKR01000133.1 GCA_009701115.1 Actinomycetota bacterium
CTGTGGTGAGACCGAGGTGGAAGCCGACGAAGGCGAGGAGTTACCGGCCGTCGAAGTGGCGACCACGCTGAAGGTGTACGCCGTTCCGTTGGTCAGGCCACTGACCGTGCACGTGGTCGCCGGAGCGTTGACGGTGCAGGTAAGGCCACCAGGCGAGGCGGTAACTGTGTAGCTGGTCACTGCGGATCCACCATTGCTGGAAGGAGCCGTCCAACTCACCGTGGCCGAGCCATTGCCCGCCGACGCCGTCACGCCAGTTGGAGCACTCGGCGGGGTCATGGGCGTCGCGCTGGCGGTTACACCTGACGAACTTCCCGAGTCATTCGTAGCCACCACCGTTGCGGTGTAGCTCGTGCCATTGGTCAATCCGGTGAACGTGCAAGTGAGCGAAGCTGAAGGGTTAGCCACCAGATCGATAACGCAGTCTGTTTGACCAGGTACCGAGACTGTGTACGACGTCGGTGCATTTGCACCAGTCGGCGCACTCCAGGTCACGGTGATTTGGCCGTTACCTCTCGTGGCGACTACCGACGTAGGAGAGCCTGGAGCTGCTGAAATCGCGCCCTTCGAGCCCACGCCGTCGGTGCCCATGTACGACATTGAATACATCCCAGTGACGCCGTACTGGATGGTCTGCCCGTTGAGGGTGTACGAGCCGGGGATACCTTCCGTAATCGTCCCCTGGTTTGCCGACGTGTCCCAATGCAGCATCACCATAAACGTCACCGGGACGTTCGGGTTCCTCGGATTGTAGGGAGTCATCGTGCATCTGTGACTAGCACCTGCAGAGTTGTCACTGCAGTACGCCACGACAGCGCCAGTTGAGTCCATGCCTAAAGCTTGATTAACGAGTGGCGATGGACCTGCGGGGACTTTCCACGAGACAGTAAAGGCGCCGTCTTGATTGTCGACTGCAGCGACGTCTGTTGGTCCGAGCTTCGGCTTGGTAAGGGTCGTGAATGAAAATGCAAACGGCGTAGCAAGACTGATGGATGTCGGAGCCCCAACATTGCCAGATACATCTTGTGAACTGACATTGATCGACTGGGTGTATGACCCAGTGAGTGTGTATTGATGATTTGGTAGCAGCCAACCCGACTCCGCGTATTCCGCCCACTGCTGCGAACTTCCGTATCCGAAGTCTGCACAGTCATTACTCGTTGCGACCGAGCCGTAACCATTGCCTGTGGGATACGTAAAGGTGCAAGTCTTTCCGTTAACTGAGTACTCCAGAACGGCACCACCTAAGCCCGCCTGGCCGTTAATGACCAGTGAGACCCCAATACCAGTCGAACCAACTAGCGAAGCGACGCCTACTGCATGGGGTGCCATCGTAGTAAGCCCACCTGTCGCGATGGTTGATCCGCCATACTTCGCGTTAACGGTGTAAGTGACGTAGGAGCTCCATCGTTGATCAACATCAAAGGAACAGGTCGTCGTTGATCCAGCTGCGCTGGTGCAGATAGTCGATGCCGGTGAACCGTAGCCGTTTTGGGCAGTGACCACGTAGCTCGTCATAGACGCAGGAGGGAGAAGCGTGCCACTCGTCCAGCTAATTGTTCCATGCAATGCATCACTGTATGTAACTGAGATGGAGCAAATTCCGTTTCGGTTAGTGCAAGGCTTGGGACCGCTGCCTACTGCAATCGAGAAGTTTGATAGAGCATTGGTGTATGAGAGGTCCGTCCCTTGCATGCTGACGACGCCGACAATGTATTTGCCCTTGTCGCCCGAAACAAGGGTGTAGGGGGCGCCGTACATAGATGGGGTTGTTCGGGCCGTACAGCTCGAACTCGTCACTGGGTTCGTCACGGTGTTACTGGTGCACGCGTAGATGGTCAATGTGTAATTCATCGGCTGCGTCTTGAAATTACTCCACGTTCCCTCGTTGAGGTTGACCGTGCCGCCCACGTCGTATCCCGATCCAGATTGATCTGCAAGTACTGGAGCCACCGTATTGACTGCCGGGCTGAGTACTACCACCTTGTTAGTGAAATTGGAAGCGGCTGAATTGGCGACGCTGTTCGTTCCGGTGGTGGAGACGACCGCTACCAGATACTTGTCCGCATCAGCCTGTGCGAGAACGTAGGTCGACGCTGTGGCACTGCCAATAGAAGCACAACTTGAATCAGTTGAAGGCGAGGTGGCGGTGTTCGCTGTGCAGCGGTACCACTGGTAGGTATAGGTGCCGTTTGATCCAGTCCATGTTCCATTGGTGGTCGAGACGGTATCGCCGCCTCGATACGAACCGGAACTTGTTGTATCGGTAACGACAGGCGCGACCGAGTTAGTTGCGGGCCCTGGGATGGGTCCCGCAACTGAGGAAGTCTTAGTCGTCGTCGTCGTGTCATCGCCCGTAGCCGTCACCACCGATGCGAGCCAATAACCTCGGTCGGCAGTTGCGATGGTGTACGTCTGTGATGTCGCACTAGAGATTGTGGTGCACTTCGAGTCAGTAGTAGCGTCAGTAACTGACGTGCCGGAGCATCGGTACCACTTGTAGGCATACCCGGTCGCATTAGACCAGGTTCCATTGGAGGTTGAGACTGTGTCTCCCACCGACCAACGATTAGCCGAGGTGGTGTCGGTGACCGCTGGCGCCACGGTGTTACTCGCCGGCAGCGCCTTAAGACCGATTTGAACCAAAGTGTGACTATCGGTCGTCACCCAGAGGTTTGTGCCGTCAGAGTACATACCATGAGCCGGTCCTCCAACGGCAACATCCTGAACGTACGCCATGGTGCTCTTGGTGTAAACCTTGACGCTGTTAGTCCCAGCCATAGCGATATACACGTAATCGTTGTCAGCCGTGAAGGCCCGAGGAGCAGCTCCGGTTGCATAGGTGATATCAGACAAGAAGGTGTAGTCCGAAAGTCTCAGAACGTGCACGGAGTCGTTAACAGCGTCAGTGAAGTACAACTTTTCATCGACAACGAGCGTCCTGCCGTACCAGTAGTAGCTTGCGCTAAGGGGCAATGTATTCGTGATTGAATCCGAAATGGTGCTGTACGTCAGCAAGAACTTGCTGTACGCGTAGTTCATGGTAACCAAATAAATATTGGAGCCACTCAACGTCATGTACATCCCGTGTCCATAGGGCGCTGGCGTGGTAAAGGTGCTCACGATGGTGTTCGTCGTCGAGTCAATCTTGTCGATTGCGTTTAGGTGCAACCCTGAATTATTCAGCGGAAAACTAATCACCCAAACATAACGACCATCGGTTACCAAATCCTGGGGCTGGGTGCCGGAGAGATTGATAGTCGAAATTTCATCGGTGGCCTTATCTGTGGCCACAAGACGTCCCTGAACAGCGTTCGTTTGATCCACCGTGTAAACATAATTTCCTGCCGAGACCATGCTGTTGCTGCATTTGGTTTGAAGGCCGAACCACCGGTCGGTTAAGACAACGCCCGATTTGGCATTTACCTTTGCCGTGTACGTCGCGGGGCAATCGTTTGCTACCCACACGGTAGATCCGTCGGAGTACGGAACAGTTGGTTGCGAGTACGAGCCCAGACTTATAGTCCGAGCGACCGTTAGTTGAACAGCGGCGGACGCCGGGGGCACGAAAGCAATGGTCGGGATGACCGCACTTGCCATGATTGCGATGCTCGTACCGAGCGAGCCGACGATTCGACGTGAAATTGATTTGCGCATAGTTCCTCCATGGGACCAAGCCCCGCAATGATGGAATAAATATACAGTCCATTCGACCCCAATACAAGGACACCCGTACTGGTTGGTGAAATGCAGCGTGAGGGCACCAAGCGGTGCGATTGGGAGTGACTACCCAGCTACTTCGACCAGAAAATCCCTGATGATTGTCTCCGTTGCATCCGGATGATCGACGTGTGTTCCGTGGCCACACTGCGCAAAACGGTGCAATTTCCCTATTCCGGGGGGTAGATACGCCATGATTTCCTCCTGAAACTCAATGGGGCACGCGGGGTCGTCCTCGCCCCCGAGAACCAGGACGGGACAGATCACCTCGTGGAACTCGGGAAGGAAATTGAAGTCTCTCCATCCGCCCTCATCAGGACTTACGCCTTCACGCCAGAAGTACACCAGGGTTTCGGGGGTAAATATCCCGTTGCGCAGTGGCCAGGGGGTGAAGGCAGACTGGTTGTAGTGGGGTCGGCAGAGACGCTGGAATTCCAGCATGTTTTCAAGGTTCTGCTCCGTAAAGAAGGCTTTGGCGGCCGCTTCGACCTCGGGTCCACCGAGTCGGCGATAGACGGCGTAGCTCGCCTCACCCGGATCACTCCGGCCCTGCGTACAGGACAGGACAATGGCTCCGGGGTGATCTGGAAACTGAGTCATATAGGACTCAGCCACAAACC
>WLKR01000134.1 GCA_009701115.1 Actinomycetota bacterium
GTTTTGGGGTGCACGCCCACTCTATGTCTGGCGTGGTCAACTGTGGCATGCAGCAATTTCGTCTCGCTCTGGCAGGGGTCTTGACCTGTGGCCTATTGACCTTTGGGGCGACGAGAGGTTCGGCGATGCAAAGTTCCGTGGCCGCCCCCGAAGAGTGCACTGCTCAATCAGTCGTCAACGGGGTTAATGCTGCAGGCTCAAGCCGGGTCGTTGTCGTAGCGGCCTACGGCTGCGAAGGCTCGTGGGCGTATCTGTGGGCCGATGTAAACGTCGGCACCGAAACAATTGGGGTCACGATGGTGCTCAAGTGGCGCCCCGACCTCAACCAATGGCGGCCCACTGATCGTTCGGTGACCTGTGTGGAAGGTCACTTGCCGGAGACCGTCTACAGGCAGGGTTGTTTTTCTAACTAGACAATCTCGACGCCGATAATGCTGGGCGCGGGGAATCCCTGGGCCTCGCAGAGCAGTCGGTAGACGTTGTTGATGAACTCGGCATCCCAGACGGAAACGACGTTGCCGTCGGCGTCGAGGTTCTCGTTCTTGCCAAAGATGGCGAAGAAGACGTCGGTTACTTCGGTATTACTTGCCGGCACGTTCAACGTGTGGGTTGAACCGGCCGGTTCGAAGAGATAGCTACCGGCCTGATTGACCTCAGGGAACTCGAGGTAGTGCCAAGAGCCGCTTAACGTGAAGGCGTAGACGTCGCCGGTGTGCCGGTGCGTCATGACCTGGTAGCCAGGCTGAAAGCGGGTACGAACGACCCAGAGGTCGCGGGCGAGGTCGATGTGAAGGACCTGCATCGAGGAGCCGTCGCCAATGTCTACAAAGGGCAAGTCGTTCTGGCCGATGTGGAGGGCCTTGGGAATGATGTCGAACATGATGCTCCTTACTTGGTTCGCTTGGGAGGTCGTGGAATGAACGAGCTCGTAGTAGCCATGTACTCCTCGTAGCCGGACCGGGTTTTCTTCAGCTTGCGCTCCAGCATGGGCTTACCCGAGAGGTTGGCGACGAGGTAGATCATCAACAGGGCTGAGCCAATAGTGGCCCATCCCCACGGCACCGAGCAGGCGACGAGGTAGTAGCCCGTCCACAACACGGCCTCACCGAAGTAATTGGGGTGACGGGTGTACTTCCAGAGTCCGCGATTCATCGTGGTTCCGTGGTTGGACGGGTTAGCAATGTATCGACGGAGCTGGTCGTCCCCAATGGCTTCAAAGCCAAATCCGATGAACGCCAACGCCAGACCGACAACGGTGAGAGCGGGGAGCGTTACGTGATTAGCAAAGGCCACGAACTGCAAGGGGATAGAGACCAAGAAGAGGAGGGTGCCTTGGGTGAAGTAGATGATCTTGAGAGCCTTCACGTTGTCGTTGGATCCCTTGGTATTGGCCAGGATGGCGACGTAGCGCGTGTCCTCGGCCGTACCCCGCTGACGCAATGCGAGGTAGATCGAGAGGCGAAGCGACCACAGGGCCACGGCAATGAGTAATCCTAAGTGCAGCCAGTGATCGACGGAGTGATTAGACAGATGCATCGATTCGTGATCCGGGGCACTCTTGAGGTGGCTCACGAACAGGCTTTCGAGGAGGACCACGAGGAAGCCCGAGCCCCAAAAGACATCGATAATGGCGTGACGCTTAACGACAAATGAGGTGGCGAAAGCCAGCAGAGCCCAGGCCAGCGCCGTGAGGAACGCGAAGGGAAGATTGGTAAAGAACCACGATAAGTGCATGGCGTTGTTCTAGCAGGAGGTGGAAATATTCAGGCACCAGGCCGTAGCCTGAGGGGGTAATGAAGCGTCGCGGATTTTTCTCTCTGGCTTGGGTTGCCCTCCGTGACCTCTTTGACCAAAACACCAGCTTCGGGCGCCTGGCCGCGGTGCACGTGGGCATGATGGCCGGCGACACGCTGGTTACCGTTTCTCTGGCCGGTTCACTCTTCTTCTCGGTCAGCCCCACCGAGGCCAAAAGCAAAGTCTTGGCCTATCTCATGTTGACCTTCGCACCATTTGCCGTGGTCTCGCCCATACTCGGACCTTTGATTGACCGGTCGGTAAACGGTCGCAGAATCATCGTGGCCGTTTCTGGGCTCAGCCGCGTACTGCTCTGTTGGATGATGAGTCGACACTTGGACTCCTGGCTCTTGTTTCCCGAAGCCTTTGCCGTCCTCGTGGCCTCCAAGCTCTACGTCGTAACCCGCGGCACCCTCGTTCCCGAGATGGCCCGCACTGATCAACTCTCCCAGCGCACCGATTCTCTGGACGAATCGGGTTGGCCGAGCACTAATCGACCCGTAACGAGCAACAAGGGTTTCGCGGGGTTCAATGCCCAACTCACCCTGCTCGGTACCGGCGCGGGATTAATTATGGGCGCGTTCGGAGCGGCCATCTTGAAGGCCCTGAATGCGGCGAGTGTCTTGCAGTTTGCTGCGCTGGTCTTTCTCTTCGCGGGACTCGCGAGTTTGCGGCTGCATAAGGCTTCCCCCTTGCGGCAGCGCACCACCGCGACGGCGTGGGAGTTGGCCCACGATGGGGTGGATCACGTAGAGGTGACGTGGGGCCTGACGGCCATGGCCATACTGCGTTTCGCCATTGGGTTCCTGGGTTTCCTCCTGGTCTTTGGGCTTCGCCACCAACAAGCTTCGCTCACTTGGTACGCGTGGGCCCTCGCCATGACGGGTCTGGGGTCGCTCATCGGGCTGGCCATCGTCACCCGTTTTCACGGAACGCGCGAAGACGCCACTCTGCTGGCCTGGTCGCACATCGTGCTGGCGCTCGTAGCGGGGTATCTCGCATGGAACCCTTCGCTAGTGGGCCAGGTTTTACTCTCGGGAGTCATCGGACTAGTGGGGGCCGTGGCCCAGCCGAGCTTTGACTCAATCACTCAGCAACACGTCGCTCCGGGTCACCAAGGCCGGACCTTCGCCAAGTTCGCCGTGCGTCAGCAGTTGCTCTGGGTCGTCGGTGCAATAATTCCGGTAGCGGTAGCCATGGAGTTCACCATTGGCGATGGAGTTATCGCAGTGATTTGTTTGGTGACCGGCCTGGTCTACGGGCTCGGCCGACGTTACGTTCGATAAGGCTTAGTAGAGGCCCCGCATCGCCTCGCCAATTACCTTGGACAGGTATGCGGAATACGTCGTAGAGATGTGCGACCAGTCACGGTAGGCGATCATGTTGCCAATGATCGGCGAACACGATTTCTTGGCGCAAATCCACTTACTGCTATCAAAAAACGTAACGCCATTAGCTGCGGCGACGGAGGCTTCGGCACTATGACGATCGCGCCACAGTGCAGCAGAAGCGCGAATCGGAGTGGCGCACTGTTGTACTGCGGTCGGGTGCTGGGCGACACAGCCCGTGGGGTCGAGATAGTTGGCGAACGGCGGGTTGTCACCCAGCATGAGGAGCTTGGCGCCACTGCGCTTGATCTCGGTCATAGAGGTGGCGAGCCCGGTTCGGAATGCGGCATCGGTGACCATGGTGTTGGGGCCCGAGAGGATGTACGAGGTCCTCTCAGCGAGTACCACCAGCGCTGGCTTCTTGGATTGGATCTTCTTGATCGTCTTCGTGCGCCACGTGTCACAGCCGGTGTTGTAGGCATTCGGGTTGCCCCATTTCCCGTAGAGGTGCAGCTTGGCCACCACGCAACCCATGGACGAATACAAAATGAGTCGACCGTGAGCGGCCAGTACGGCCCGAGCCACTGCGGGGGCCCACATGTACGCGTGAGAGTCACCGAACAGGATTACGAGGGGCTTGGCATTTTCCTTACCCCACGAGCACGTGGCGGTGCACTTAGAGCCGAGCGCAGTGTTGGTGAAGGTGACGAGACCTGCCTGTGTGAGCTTTGGAGTGAGGTTGGCCGGGATACTTTGAATCGAGGTCGATAGAGCCACGGCCTCGGCGACTTGCTTAGGGGTTCCCGGCGTCGGCAGTGACGCAAAGGAAGTGGCCTGCGCGGCTGTCATCGTGGCGATACTCGCGGCCAGGATTGCACCCACCACTGAAGTTCGCCATGACGTCATGCCTACAGCGTATCGCTCTAAAAATTGAATTTACTTCGGGTACCTTTATCTCGAAGTGGGCGGAAATGACTAGCGCCCCGCCAGTCGGCGGGGCGCTAGTTGCAGATTCGCTGGTTACTTCAGGCGTGCTTCGAGCGCGTCGACCTGGGCGTGCAACGTGGCGGGCAGGTGGTCGCCAAAGGTGGCGTAGTGCTCGCGGATGCTGCCGACTTCAGTGCGCCACTCGTCGAGGTTGACTGTCAACAGTTCGTTGAGGTCGGCGTCGGTGACGTTCAAACCTTCGA
>WLKR01000135.1 GCA_009701115.1 Actinomycetota bacterium
GGCGAAGGACCCACCGTTCTCTTTCTCCACGGCTGGCCCGACACCGGAATTCTCTGGCGTGATGTGGCGGCCCAGGTGCGCGCAGCCGGTTTTCGAACGGCCATTCCCGACTTGCGGGGTTGTGGGCGAAGCTCCAAGCCGACCGCGGTCCGCGACTACGGCATGCAACTGCTCGTCGGCGATGTGGTAGCCCTCGTTGAAGACCTCGGCGGACCCGTCGTGCTGGTCGGTCACGACTGGGGATCGAATCTGGCGTGGGCCACGGCCGCCTTTCAGCCCCAGGCCGTGTCGAAGTTGGTGGCACTCAGCGTTGGCCACCCCACCTCGTTTCGCAGTGCCGGATTAGTCCAACAGATGAAGAGTTGGTACACATTGCTCTTTTCCTTCGAAGGCATTGCCGAGGAGTGGCTCCGAAAGAACGACCATGAGGCGTTGCGCACGTGGCTCGGTCACCCCGACGTGGACAACGTGATCCGCGAGTTGGAGCGAGACAACCAGCTCTCCACGCACCTCAACTGGTACCGAGCCAACATTCCACCCGAGTCCTTTGTGGCCGATCCGCCGGTCCTGCCTCCAATCCAGGCCCCCACCCTGGGTGTCTGGTCGACGAACGATTTTGCGTTAAGTGAAGCCCAAATGAAGAACTCGGAACGGTACTGCACTAACGGGTTTACCTATCGCCGTATCGAGGGTCCGGGCCACTGGATGCCGATTGAAGACCCTGCCGCAGTGGCCCAACTCATCACCGATTTTCTCCTATAGACGGCGTAGGGGTTACCGGCTGGTAAAACGGTGAGATGAGAATCGCCCTAATGAGAGAGACCCGTGTCGGTGAGACCCGGGTAGCCCTCACTCCAGATGCCGTTAAGACCCTCGTGGCCGACGGCTTTGAAGTGCAGGTCCAATCGGGAGCCGGAACGGCCTCCCACTTCACAGACGAGTCGTACCGCACTGCCGGCGCCTCCGTTGTGGACAGCCCCAGTGGAGACGCCACGTTCCGCGTGAACGCTCCAACGATCGAAGAGGCGCGAGCCGTGCCGGAAGGAACGCTGCACCTGTCGTTCCTCTCCCCGGTGCTCTCCGCTGACGTCGTGAAGGTGCTCGTCGAGCGCAAGGTCACCGTGGTCTCTTTTGACCTGGTCCCTCGTATTTCGCGAGCTCAGTACATGGACGCCCTGTCGAGCCAAGCCACCGTCTCGGGTTACCGTTCCGCGTTGGCCGGTGCGACCTACTTCGACCGCTTCTTCCCCCTCCTCACGACCGCGGCCGGCACCATCCGTCCGGCCAAGGTTCTCGTGATGGGCGTTGGTGTGGCCGGCCTGCAGGCCATCTCCACGGCCCGTCGCCTCGGCGCCAAGGTCCGCGCCTACGACGTTCGTAGTGCCGCCAAGGAAGAGGCCGAGTCCGCTGGTGCCGTCTTCGTCAAGCTCGGCGTCACCGCCGACGCCGCCGGTGGCTACGCCCGTGAGCTCACCGCCGAAGAGCGTGCCGAACAGCAGGCCGCCCTCGCCGGTGAAGTGGCTAACGCCGACATCGTCATCACGACGGCCGCCGTACCGGGCCGCAAGGCGCCGATTCTGCTCACCCAAGTCATGGTCGAAGGCATGGGCGAAGGCTCAATCGTCATCGACATGGCGGCCGACGGTGGTGGAAACTGCGAACTAACCAAGGCCGGCGAAGTGATCGAGCACAACGGTGTTCGCATCGTTGGTCTCAGTAACCCACCAGCCCAGATGGGTGCGCACGCCAGTTTCATGTACGCCAACAACGTTTTGAAGTTGTTCGGACTCTTTGGAGCCAAGGGGCAGATTGCCCCCGACTGGAACGACGAAGTCGTCGTCGGCTCCACCGTCACCGTTGGTGGCAAAGTCAACCACGCACCGACGGCCGAGGCCCTCGGTGTTAGCCACGAGCCAATCGTGGCCCCCGCAAAGGAGGCGGAGTAAATGGGTAACGCCCTACTGCAGTACGCGACGGTCCTGATTCTCAGTGGCTTCATCGGGGTGGAAATTGTGGCCAAGGTGCCATCGATTCTCCACACGCCGCTTATGAGTGGCTCGAACGCCATCCACGGAGTCATCCTCGTTGGTTCCATGATTGTGCTCGGCACCGCTCACAACTCGGTCGAAGAGATACTCGGCTTCGTCGCCGTCATTCTTGCCACCTTGAACGTGGTGGGTGGCTTTGTGGTCACCGACCGCATGCTCGAAATGTTTAAGCCCAAGCCCAAGCCTCAGCCCAAGAAGGAGGAGGCTCAATGAGTCGCACCACTCTGATTGACCTTTTGTACCTCGTCGCCGCGACGACCTTCCTCATCGCGCTCAAGGGCCTCGGTAGTCCGAAGCGAGCTCGCGTCGGCAACATCGTTGCGGCCATTGGTATGGCTATTGCCATCGGCGCCACGTTCTTCTACCAAGACGCCGAAGGTAAGAGCCTCGAGCACATCAACTTGATGATCCTCGGCATGGTTATTGGAACAATCGTCGCCGTACCTGCAGCCCGTTTCGTTCAGATGACCGCCATGCCGCAGCTCGTCGCCATCTTCAACGGTGTGGGTGGTGGTGCCGCGGCACTGGTGGCCATTACTGAGTTCATGCACATCAAGAATGAGCAGCCCCCGACGTACGTGGTGCTCGAAGTACTGCTCGGTGTGCTGATTGGAACCGTGTCATTCTCCGGTTCGGCTATTGCGTACGCCAAGTTGCAGGAGTTGATGACGGGTCGCCCCATCACCTACCCCGGACAGCAGCTCATCAACGCCATCTTCGGTGTGACATCGCTCGCCATCATCGTGGCCCTGCTGGTCTCGCCTTCGATGACCTTCCTCTGGGTTCTGCTGGTCCTCTCCTTCATCCTCGGTATTGCCTTCGTGCTGCCGATCGGTGGCGCGGACGTTCCAGTCTTGATTTCACTCCTCAACTCCTTCACCGGTTTGGCCGTGGCGGCGAGTGGATTCACCATTGGATCGAACGTCTTGATTGTGGCGGGAACCCTCGTGGGTGCCTCCGGCATCTTGCTGACGCGCATGATGAGCAAGGCCATGGGCCGTTCATTGGCCAACGTCTTGTTCTCGGCCTTCGGTGCGAACGTCACCGCATCTGGTGACGGTGCCCGTGAAGACGGTCGCACGGTTCGCTCCGGTACCCCTGAAGACATCGGCGTCTTGCTGGCTTACGCCAGCAAGGTCATCATCATCCCCGGGTACGGACTCGCCGTGGCGCAAGCCCAGCACGTGGTTCGCGAACTCGTCGATGAACTTGAAAAGAAGGGTGTGGAAGTCTTCTACGCCATTCACCCCGTGGCCGGTCGTATGCCGGGTCACATGAACGTGTTGCTCGCTGAGGCCAACGTGCCGTACGAACAGCTCCGTGAAATGGACGAAGCGAACTCCGAAATGTCGACGGCCGACGTGGCTCTCGTCGTTGGTGCCAACGACACCGTGAACCCCGCGGCCAAGGCCGACCCCAGTTCACCGATCTACGGCATGCCCATCATCAACGCCGACCAGGCCGAGAGCGTCGTCTTCTTGAAGCGCTCCATGCGTCCCGGTTTCGCGGGTATTGAAAATGAACTGTTGTTCGACCCCAAGACCGTTCTTTTGTTCGGTGACGCCAAGGACACCTTGACGAAGTTGGTTTCGGCCGTTACTAACAGCTAAGTCGTACTTGAATGGGGGCACCGGTGCCGTCAACTCCGCGAGGGGTGTGACGAATCCGGTGCCTCTTTCGTTGTACCGGTGAAGTTCGGCGCCGCTAGGCGGTGAGTCGGTTGAGCTCGGCGATGACCTCGGGGCTCAACGCTCGTACGGCCGCCACGTTGGCCGCGATCTGCTCGGCGTTGGACGCTCCGGCGATGACTGAAGAGACCTGCGGATGGCTGAGGAGCCACGAGAAGGCCAACGTCAAGACGGGGGTGTTGATGGAACGGGCAAAGGTGTGGACGGCACTCGCACGGTCCACCATCTCCTCGCCCAACCAGTGCCCCCGGCGGTTCTCCGGCATCTTGGCGAGACGCGTACCCTCGGCCGGAGGGGCCCCGGGAACGAACTTGTCAGTCAACATGCCGTTCGCCAGGGGGTAGTAGGGAAGTAGGCCTAAGCCCAGTTCGTCACAGGCCGCGAGCACTCCATCTTCTGGGTCTCGCGCCAAGAGGGAGTACTGGTTCTGCACGCTGCGAAAGGGCTGCTGGCCGAGTGCCGCCACGTGGGCCGAGCGCAACGAGGCAGCGTCGAAATTGGAGCAGCCGAACTCACGAATCTTCCCCGCGGCGACGA
>WLKR01000136.1 GCA_009701115.1 Actinomycetota bacterium
CAGCATCTCATCTAAGTCGACATCTTGAACTTCAGCTCCCAGCATCTCCGTCACCCTGGCCCCAGTGCCATAGAGGAACTCGACGATCATGCGGTCGCGTATATCGAGTGCGCTAATGCCTTGAATCCCATTAATCAGCGCATCAATTGTGGCTTCCGGTAGAGCCTTAGGGAGTGACTGTGCTCGACCTGGTACTGGAAGGCGTGTCGATGGGTCAACCTCGAGTAGGTGTTCATCGACCAAAAATCGATAAAACCCACGACAGGAACTCATGGCGCGAGCGACTGTGGAGGGTTTCCTGCCCATCGAGCGCAATTGCGCAAAATATGAATCAAGTCTCATGCCTGATACCGCGAGCAGAGCATCTTCGCTACCTAGATGCTCGAGTAGAGATCTCAGGTCAGATTCGTAACTAGTTATGGTCAGCGGGCTGCGGCCGTCGACGACAGTGAGCATTAAGAGATACTGCTCTATGGTCTCGGCTACTAGGACTGGTGGTTCAGCCATGCGTACAAACCAATTGCTGCCGTGCCATCTACAGCATCCGAGCCCGAGAGAATTGCCTTCACATCGTCGACAGACTTCCATTGCACAGTCATGGCAATCTCCTCGGGGCCTTCAGGGGAAGCTGCAGTAACCGTGACATCTTCGGCGAGATACACCAGAGTTACCTGATCTGTCCATCCTGGTGAGTTGTAAAACGTCGCGAGGAGCGTCCAGCGGTCGGAAGAGCCACCGATTTCCTCAAGCAGCTCCCGTTGAGCAGTCGCCAGGGTTTCTTCGCCTGAAATATCACAAGTGCCTGCAGGAATCTCGAGATTCTCCAAATCGAGTGTTGCTCGGTACTGAGTCAATAGGGCCACTTCGTTGTTCCCGTTGACCGCAACTACGGCTACTGCCCCCGGGTGAGTAACCACCTCTCGAGTGAAGCTCCCCTGCGCACTACGAATGGTTCTTCGTTCAACATTGAACACAAACGATTTCAAGATTGTTGCCCGGGCAATAATCGAGAATTTGTTCACGAACCTGCCTGGAGGGTGTCGATATTGAAAATACGATTTTCTCGGCCGTCATTACGCTTAACTGCAGCAGCGACAAGACCGGCGAAAAGCGGGTGCGGCCGATCTGGTCGTGACTTGAACTCGGGGTGTGCCTGGGTGCCAACAAAGAAAGGGTGATTATTGAGTTCCACAAATTCGACCAGACGCCCGTCGGGTGAAAGGCCGGAACAGATCATCCCAACCTGCTCAAACTGCTCCTTGAATCTTGCGTTGAACTCGTAACGATGACGGTGACGCTCAGATACCACCGGCGCCGCGTAGAGCTTGGCTACCACCGAGCCCTCGGTCAGCATGGCGGGGTAGGCGCCAAGCCGCATAGTTCCACCCTTGTCAGTCACGTTCACCTGCTCTGACATGAGATCAATTACTGGGAATTCCGTTGCGGAGTTGAATTCTGTTGAATTGGCGTCTCCCATGCCGAGCTGATGGCGGGCGGTCTCGATAACCATGACTTGCATTCCAAGGCAGATTCCCAGCGTAGGGATTCCCCGCTCGCGAGCAATCTTGGCAGTATCGATCATGCCCTCAACGCCACGCTCCCCAAATCCACCGGGGATGATTATCCCGTCGAGTTGGTCAAGGAATTCAGCCGAGTAGGACGAAGGTACGAACTCCGCATCCACTTGCTGTACTTCAATACGACAGCCCGAGCCAAAACCCGCGTGCAATATTGATTCGTACACAGACAGATAGGCATCGGGCATTGTGACGTATTTACCAACGAGCCCGATTTTGATTGGCTTGGTCGCAGAGTGCGCCTGCTGCGAGACTTTCTCCCATAGCGCCAGATTGATTGGATATTCATCGAGATCGATACCCAAGGTCTCGCAGACAATGGCGTCGAGACCCTCCTCGTGCAGCAGTAATGGAATGTCGTAGAGACTGCCGGCATCAATCGCGCTGATGACCGCACTCGTAGCGACGTCACAGAACATAGAAATTTTGCGCTTCATGTCGTGAGACACTGCCTGGTCGCTACGACAGACAATTACATCGGGTTGGATACCCATAGAGCGCAACTCGCCAACAGAGTGCTGAGTCGGCTTGCTTTTGTGCTCTTTGGATCCCCCTAGGAATGGCACGAGCGTCAAATGGGTATAGCAAACATTCTCTTTACCTACCTGATGCCGAAATTGTCGAATGGATTCGATGAAGGGAATGATCTCGATGTCGCCAACGGTGCCCCCAATTTCAATGATGACCACATCGGCGCCCTGGGACCCCAGGCGCGAAATCCGTTCTTTGATCTCATTGGTGATGTGAGGGATGACCTGAACCGTCTTGCCGAGGTATTCACCTTTTCGCTCTTTGGCGATTACGGATGAGTACACGGCTCCAGTTGTGGTGTTCGAGAGTTTCGTCAGCGGCTCGTCAATGAAGCGTTCATAGTGACCGAGGTCGAGGTCCGTCTCCCCGCCGTCATCAGTGACAAACACTTCGCCGTGCTCACCGGGATTCATAGTGCCGGGGTCCACGTTGAGATACGGGTCAAGTTTGCCCATCGTTACGTTCAGCCCACGCAACTTCAGTAGTCGACCAAGCGACGCTGCTGTTAGACCCTTACCGAGCGAGCTAGAAACGCCCCCGGTAACAAACACATACTTCGTTTCACGCTTCGCACTCGTCACGGATAATCATTGTAATGCCATTAGCGCAGATCTCTAGGATGGCCCCGAGAGCAGCTGTCTGGCCAGGGCGAGAGCCTCTGAGACGGCACCGTCCCCAGCCAGCATTCGGGCAACCTCCGCTGGTCGCTCATCGTCAGACAGTCGCCTAACCAGGGTGGTTGTCTGACCCTCCGAGACAGTCTTTTCGACAACGAAATGATGCTGAGCCTTCGCGGCCACCGTGGCCAGGTGGGTGACAGCGATCACTTGACGATTTCTGCCGAGATCGGCCAAGCACTCCCCTATGGACTGGGCAACATTCCCTCCCACTCCGGCGTCTATCTCGTCGAACACGGTGACTAGCCCGTCCGACGCGGTTACCAGCGACAGTGCCAGCAGAATTCGGGAAAGTTCACCGCCCGAGGCAATCGCCTGCAAGGAACCAGCGCTGGCACCGGGGTTGGGGCGGAACTGAATGTCAATATCCGAGCCGTCCTCTCCGTCAATCTCGATACTCATCTGCGCGTTCGGCAGGGCGACTCGAACTAGTTGCTCCTGTACGAGATGGGTTAGGCGATTGGCGGTAGTTGTCCTCAGCGATCGAATTCGAGCCGATTCTCGGACCAACTGCTGCTCGAGAGCATCAATCTCATCTTGAATAATCAAACTACGACTGGTTGCGGAGTCGAGGAACTCTTTTCGTTCTGTGAGAACCACGAACTCTCGTTCGACCGACTCCAGCGAACCTCCGTATTTTCGATTCAACGCCCGAATTTGTTCGACGCGACCGTTCAAATAATCAATGCGTTCATTATCGGCCTCTAGGTTGTCGGCGACGTCGCGTAATTCTCTGAGAATGCTCCGAAAATGACCTATAGCTTCCGAGAGCGATGTTTTGGCCTCGCCGACGGCGCCGACGGTGCCAAGTGATGCGACACCACTGCCCAATCTATCCAGGAGTGAGTCTTCGTCGCCATCTGCCAGCTCCACCAATGTGGCGATCGTCCCTTGTTGTTCGCGCACTGAGGTGAGAATAATCAGCTCTTCGACAGAGTTCTCAAGCTCGTCAACAGAAACAATGTTGGCAGATTCAATTTCTCGTAACTGAAAATCAATGAATTCACGTTCTTTTGATCGATCTTCTTCCGACCCACCTAGACGTGATTGCTCCGAACGCAACGTCGAAAGTCCATGGCGCAAGTCATTAAGAGTGGCGGTATCAATAGAGCCAAACGAATCAACCAGGGAGAGAACGTCAGAACGACTCTTGAGTTGTAGGGAGTCATGTTGACCGTGCAGAGCCAACAGCTGATCACCAGTGGCACGAAGGGCCTCACTACTGGTCGGAATCCCGTTGAGTGCTGACTTAAGACGAGAGCCTGACGTCAGTGAACGCTGGAGCGAAATCTCGGACCCGTTGGCATCAAGAAATACCGCCGCTGCCACCATCTCGCTACCCCTTCGAGGTGAGCGGGCGTCGCCACCGAGACAGAGTGTCAGCGCGTCAACCAGCAAGGTTTTGCCAGCTCCGGTTTCACCGGTTATGACGGTGAAGCCATCCGAAAAGTCCAGCGTTGAA
>WLKR01000137.1 GCA_009701115.1 Actinomycetota bacterium
ATACGCGCGGGGCTTTTCTTCAAAGGCTTATGCCTTCGGAGCCTTAGGTTCCTTTGGCAGACCCAGCGCACGCTCGGAGATGATGTTGCGCTGAATCTCAGCGGTACCACCCCAGATGGTCTCGGAACGCGAGAAGAAGAATCCAGCTTGGATGTCCGACACGGGGTAGTCCGCACGGCCACGGCCTTGACCAGGCAACGAACTGTCGCCGCCGCCCTTACCGGTGAGGATCTGAGCGTCCATGCCGAGCACGTCGAGCGCGAGCTCCATCGTGTCGCGGTGGTACTCGGACCAGAACATCTTGTTGCAAGCACCGTTGAGGGCTGAGTTGTGGGTGCCGTTCAAGGCGTCGGTCAATGAGCGGTAGCCATTGACTTCCATGATCTTGACCTTCTCCCACGCCTTTACGAGGGCGTCACGGGTGATCTTGTCCTGGTTCTTGCCGTTCTTCTGAGCGGCCTTCACGATGACTTCCCACTCCTTCAAGAAGCGACGGTAGCCAGTGGTGGAGCTCGAGCCACGCTCGAAGCCCAAGGTCGTCATAGCGACCTTCCAACCGTTGTTTACGCCACCTACAACGCTGTCCTTCTTGCAACGGGCGTTTGTGAAGAAGACTTCGTTGAACTCGGCCGAACCGTCGACCTGGATAATTGGACGGACTTCGACACCTTCCTGGTTCATGGGAACGAGGAGGTAGGAGATACCGGCGTGCTGTGGCGCGTCCTTGTCGGTGCGGCAGAGCAAAAAGACGTAGTCGGCGTGCTGAGCCAGAGTCGTCCAGACCTTCTGGCCGTTGATGACCCACTCGTCACCGTCGAGGATGGCCTCGGTCTTCAGGCTGGCGAGGTCGGAACCGGAGTTGGGTTCACTGAAGCCCTGGCACCATGAGATCTTGCCCTCGAGAATGCCGGGGATGAATTCCTGCTTCTGCTCTTCGGTGCCCCACTGAAGAATGGTGGGTCCAACGAGCGTGTCACCGAAGAAGTCGGCGCGAAGAGGTGACTGAGCGCGAGCGAACTCTTCGTTCAACACGACCTGCTCCATCAGATTGAGACCCTTACCGCCGTATTCCACGGGCCAACCGGCACAGATCCAACCACCGGCGAACAGCTTCTCTGTCCACGTGGCGTTGAACTCGGCGCGCTCGGCATCGGTCATTTTGAATCCGTCGTCAAACCAGCCCTTGGGCAGGTTGGCTTCAAGCCACGAACGGATCTCGGCGCGGAACGCCTCGGCTTCTGGGGTATATGTCAAATCCATGATGGCAATCGTAGCGAGCCGGAAGGCCTCCCAAATCGGCCTCTTGTGCCCCGGGGGGTGAAGGTGAGAGAATAGGAAACCCCCATTCGTTAGTGAGTTCCGTGCCCCGTACGCCCCTCCAAGCCATCAGAGAGACCCGAGCCTCAGCCGCTCGGACCAAGGCCATTACGGTGCCCCCTCGCGTCGCCCCCGCTCCGGCCCAGCCCGGCAAGGCCCGCATCGCATTTCTCGTCTACCGGGGCAACCCCACCTGCGGTGGTCAGGGTGTCTACACCCGCCACCTCAGCCGTGAACTAGTCGCCCTCGGCTACAGCGTCGAAGTCTTCGCCGGCCAGCCCTGGCCCGAACTCGACGAGGGTGTCGGCTTCACCCCCGTGCCCGGTCTCGACCTCTATCGCAACCCCGACCCCTTCCGCGTGCCGATGCTGCGCGAACTCAAGACCTGGGCCGACTGGACCGAATTCTTGATTATGTGCGCCGCCGGCTTCGGGGAGCCCCTGGCCTTCTCCCGCCGCATTCGACCCATCCTTAACGCCCGTCGTTCGGAGTTTGACCTCATTCACGACAACCAGTGCCTCGGTACCGGCATTTTGCAGTTGAGCGAGAAGGACGGCTGGCCCATGCTCCAGACGTTGCACCATCCCATCACGGTCGATCGCCGCATTGCGCTCGAACACACCGAGACGATTCGCCAAAACATCTCGCAACGTCGCTGGTTCGGCTTTCTGCGCATGCAGGTCCGAGTTGCTCGCGCCATGCCCCACGTCCTCACCGTCTCGGGTAACTCCAAAGTCGACATCAACGCCCAGATGCAGGTTCCGCTCGAGCGCATGACGATTGTTCCCGTTGGCGTCGACCACAACGTCTTTCGCCCCTACGGCGACGTAACGAAGAAGAAGGGTCGCCTGATGGTGACGTCATCTTCAGACGTTCCCATGAAGGGTCTCGTCCCCCTGCTCGAGGCCGTGGCCAAACTGCGCGCCGAGCGTGAGATTGAACTGGTCGTGATCGGCAAGCCTCGTCCCGGTGGTCGCGTGGCGACCGCGATGGACCGCCTGGGTCTCACCGACATTGTCAAGACCATCTCGGGCGTGAGTGACGAAGAGCTCGCCCGCCTCTACGGCGAAGCCGAAGTGGCCGTCGTGCCGAGTCTCTACGAAGGTTTCTCGTTGCCCGCGATTGAAGCCATGAGCTGTGGCGTGCCTGTCGTGGCCACGACCGGTGGCGCTCTGCCCGAAGTCGTTGGTGTTAGTGGCGAAACCGGCATCTTGGTCGAACCGAATAACCCCGACGCTCTGGTGGCGGCAATTCGAGATCTCTTAGATAACCCCGCTGAGCAGAAGCGCTTGGGCGATGCGGGACGTGAGCGCGTGATTAAGCGCTTCACCTGGGAAGTAACGGCACGCGGAACGGCAGCGTGTTATGACGCAATTTTGACGGGACAGCCGCTCCCAGAATCGATGACGTTCGAATAATGCTTACCGCCAATTACGACAAGCTCGGCCTCAAGCCCGGCGACAAGATCTTGGACCTCGGCTGCGGCTTTGGTCGCCACGCCTTCGAAGCGGCCCGTCGCGGCGCCCACGTGGTGGCCCTGGACGCCGGTGAAGATGAGGTCAACGGCGTGCTGAACACGTTTGCCGCCATGGTCGACGCGGGGGAGCTCCCCGCCGACACGACCAAGGTCGGTGTCGTTCAGGGTGACGCCCTGAACCTTCCGTTCCCTAATGGCACGTTCGACCGGGTCATCTGCTCTGAAGTGCTCGAGCACATTCCCAATGACGAAGGAGCCATGGCCGAACTGACTCGCGTCCTGCGTCCCGGTGGCACGATGGCCATCACGATTCCGCGCTGGGGACCCGAACTCATTAACTGGGCACTCTCTGACGAGTACCACATGACCCCCGGTGGTCACGTTCGTATCTACCGTCGCTCGGTGGCCCAGGGACGTTTGGAAAAGACGGGACTTAAGGTGACTGGTCACCACTACGCCCACGGACTGCACAGCCCCTACTGGTGGCTTAAGTGCCTCGTCGGTACGAAGAACGACACCAACTGGGCCGTCAAGCTCTACCACCGCCTCTTGGTGTGGGACATCATGAAGGGCCCGGCGCTCACGCGCAACCTGGAGAAGGTCTTGTCCCCACTCATGGGCAAGTCCCTCATCATCTACTTGCGTAAGCCCGAGGCCGCCTAGTGCCCGTCTCGATCTCCACCATGCCGGGCATCCCCGATGTCTTGAGTGCCGCGGAGATTGAGGCCACCTCACGCCACCTCGCCGATCTGCAGTTGCCCGACGGCCAGATTCCCTGGTTTCCCGGTGGCCACTGTGACGCCTGGAACCACGTCGAAGCAGCCATGGCCCTCACGGTGACTAATCGTGTGGCCGAAGCGCAGCGGGCCTACCAGTGGCTGGCCGATATCCAACTCGGCGATGGCAGCTGGTTTAACTACTACGTCGGTAGTGCCGTCAAGGACTCTCGACTCGACACCAACGTCTGTGCCTACATCGCGGCCGGTCTCTATCACTACGTCCTCGTTACCGATGACGACGAGTTCGCTCGCAAACTGTTCCCTGCCGTGGAGCAGGCCCTGGAGTTCGTGCTGCGTTGGCAACTGCCCGACGGCACCATTCGCTGGAGCTTGGACTCGACGGGCCGGGCCGAGGGTTACGCCCTACTCACGGGTTCCTCGTCAATCTTTCACTCGCTGCGTTGTGGCGTCGCCCTGGCCGAACGACTCGGCATGACTCGTCCCGCGTGGGAGCTAGCGGCTGGCCGACTTGGTCACGCCATTGCGCATCATCGCGGCGCCTTCGCTCCGAAGAACGAGTTCGCCATGGACTGGTACTACCCCGTACTGGCCGGTGCGCTGACTCACGACGCGGCAGTCAGTCGTTTGAACGACGGCTGGGAGCGTCACATCATGGACGGCTACGGCGTGCGCTGTGTTTCGACCAA
>WLKR01000138.1 GCA_009701115.1 Actinomycetota bacterium
ACAAAACCATCCTTCAGGACGAGGTCTTCCGGGGGGTAGCCCGAAAGCGCCATTTCGGGGGCCACGACCAAATCGGGGAAGTCGGCCAGTGCTGCCAAGTAGGAATCGCGCAGAAGCGCCACATTCCCCTCAAGGTCACCCACGGTGGGGTTTATCTGTAGGAGCGCCACGCGCAGTCCGGCCACGAAATGAGCCTACCGGTGCTCCGATGGGGCGCCGGATCGAACTTCACACGCGGTTAACAATAAGAGTGGGCACGAACCGCTTCCATCAAGCAAACTGTCTAGGTGCAACTCATCCGAGTTGTTTCAACCGAACTAAGGAGTGAGCGTGCCCTTTCAGGCCGAATACATCTGGCTCGACGGAACCAAGCCGACGGCCAATCTACGAAGCAAGACCCGCATCATTGCTGATGGCAAGAAGCCAGCAGTATGGGGTTTCGACGGATCAAGCACCAACCAGGCCGACGGCTCGTCGTCGGACTGCGTCCTCAATCCCGTCTTCACCTGTCCGGACCCACTGCGCGGTCCTAACGACATCTTGGTGATGTGCGAAGTATTGAACCCCGACAACACCCCTCACTCCACCAACACCCGCTCCGCGACTGTGGCCGCCGAAAAGAAGTACGGCAAGTTTGAGCCCTGGTTTGGTATTGAGCAGGAGTACACCTTCTTCCAGGACGGCCGTCCCTACGGTTGGCCCGAAGTTGGCTTCCCCGCCCCGCAGGGTCCTTACTACTGCGGCGTCGGTGGTGCCAAGATGCCTGGACGCGACATTGTCGAAGCCCACACCCTCGCCTGCTTGCGTGCCGGTCTTTCAATCGAAGGCACCAACGCCGAAGTGATGATGGCGCAGTGGGAATTCCAGATCGGCGTTCTCTCGCCCGTTGCCGTCAGTGACCAGCTCTGGGTCGCCCGTTGGTTGCTCGAGCGCATTGCCGAGGACTACGGCGTAGACGTGAGCTGGGACGCCAAGCCCATCAAGGGTGACTGGAACGGTGCCGGTGCGCACACGAACTTCTCCACCAAGGGCATGCGCGAGAACGGTGGCCTCAAGGTCATCCACGCCGCGTGTGACGCCATCGGCAAGAAGATCATGGAGCACATCGCCGTTTACGGTTACGGCATCGAAGACCGCCTCACCGGTAAGCACGAGACCGCCCCATGGAACAAGTTCTCCTACGGCACCTCGGACCGCGGCGCTTCAATCCGTATTCCGCTGCAGACCGCACGTGATGGAAAGGGCTGGTTGGAAGACCGTCGTCCGAACGCCAACATGGACCCCTACGCCGTCTGCGCCGTCATGGTTGAGACCGTCTGCGGTGCCGCCGCTGGTGGAGCCAAGGCTCCTGCCAAGAAGGCTGTAGCGAAGAAGGCTTCTGCCAAGAAGGCCACGGCTAAGAAGGCCGCTTCGAAGAAGAAGGCACCAGCCAAGAAGGCTGCCCGTAAGTAGTTGCTTTTAAGCAAAGCCCCCGTCACCCAAGGTGACGGGGGCTTTGTGCTTTCCCCACCCAGTGGCGAAAGAAGCCACCCGAAAGAATCTGCGAGACTATGACCATGCAAAATCAGGTTCAGTACGTACTGCGAACCGTTGAAGAACGCGGTGTTCGCTTCGTCCAGCTCTGGTTCACCGACGTCCTCGGGCGCCACAAGGCCTTCCACGTCACTCCGGCTGAACTCGAAGATGCGCTCGACGACGGCATGACTTTTGACGGCAGCGCCATTGACGGCTTCTCACGAACGCAAGAGTCCGACGTCCTAGCTCGTCCCGACCTCACAACATTTCAACTCCTCCCCTGGCACGCCGAGGGCGAAGGTGTCGCCCGCGTGTTCTGCGACATTTTCAATATCGATGGATCGGTCTTTGAGGGCTGCCCCCGCCAACAGCTCCGTCGAGTTCTCAACGACGCTCGTGGTTCGGGCTACACCTTCTACGCCGCACCCGAGATTGAGTACTTCTACTTCAAGGACCTCGGAACTGGCCAGGGGCCCGTGCCGGCCGACAGCGGTTCGTACTTCGACCTCCTCCCCGACGACGCCCCGAGCCAGTTGCGCCGTCGCACCGTCTTAACTCTCGAAGAGATGGGTATCGGTGTCGAGCACGCCCAACACGAAGACGCTCCCGGTCAGCACGAGATCGACCTTCGCTACACCGACGCGTTGACCATGGCCGACACCGTCATGACCGTTCGACATGTCGTCAAGGAGTTGGCCCGACAGTCCAACCTCATCGCCAGTTTCATGCCGAAGCCGCTCTCCCTCGAGCAAGGCTCGGGCATGCACACCCACTTGTCACTCTGGAAAGACGGAGAGAACGCCTTCATCGGTGACAACGAGTACGGACTCTCGCCCGTGGCCGAGAGCTTCATGGCCGGCCTCGTCGAGCACGCCCCGGAAATCACGGCCGTGACCAACCAGTGGGTCAACTCCTACAAGCGGCTCGTCCCCGGACACGAAGCACCGGTCAACGCCGCGTGGGCTCGATTTATTCCTTCAACGCTCGTACGCGTGCCGACCGTCAAGACCGGCCGATCGGAGTCAACCCGTCTCGAGTACCGAGCACCGGATCCGGCCGCTAATCCCTACCTGGCCTTCGCCGTTATTTTGGCCGCCGGTCTAAAGGGTGTGGAGGGCAACTACACCCTGCCCGCCGAAGGCGAGTCGACCCGCACGTTGCCACGTTCGTTGGCCGAGGCCGTCGAGCTGATGGAGAAGTCTGACTTGCTGCACGACACTCTGGGCGACCACCTCGTGGAATGGTTCCTCCGTAACAAGCGAGCCGAGTGGGCCTCGTACCGTGCCGAAGTCACGCCCTTCGAATGGGCCCGTTACCTGCCACTCCTCTAATGCAAGACGTCGTTCTCGTCATCCCCATGTGCGAAGGGCCGATTCGTAAGGCCTTCGAAACGGCCGGCGTAACGACCCAAGTCGTCGGCTCGACGCATCTCAACGACATTGCCCGCGTGGAGCCCGACAATGGGTTTGACGGTGCTCTCGTTGATGCCACCTCGCTGGCCTTCAATGACGCCATGGGACTCTGTCGCCAACTGCGCCAGCGGGAACAGACAATTAGCCCAATCATCTTGGTACTGGATCGCTACCAACTCGACGAACTGACGTTCCGCGAAGATCTCTTTGATGACTTTGTTGTGGCGCCAGTAGACGCATCCGAACTGGCCGCCCGCCTGCACCACCGACTCCGTCGGGCCGGCCACGAAGGGGCCACTTCACTCGTCGAGCAGGGTGGGCTGATGCTCAACCTCGAGACCTACCAGGCCACCATTGCCGGCCGTGTCATGGACTTGACCTACATGGAGTACGAACTCTTAAAGTTCCTCGCCACCAACCCGCAGCGAGTCTTCTCTCGCGAAACATTGCTGAATCGCGTCTGGGGATATGAGTACTACGGTGGCGCGCGCACGGTGGACGTCCACGTGCGACGACTCCGCGCCAAGCTCGGTGAAGAGCACGCCTATCTGATTCAGACTGTTCGTAGTGTCGGCTACAAGTTCGGCGCGAACAACTCTCGCACCATCGAGGACTAGGCCTCTGGGGCGTAGGCCCAAAGCTCAGCTTCGGAGCGCGCACCAAAGGGGAGCTGCGCGATACCAATTGTTGAGCGGGTCGGACGTGGGGCGTTAAAGAACTCCATCCACACTTCGTTGCAGGCGGGGAAGTCGTCCATGCTGAGCAAGAACAGGGTGGCCTTCACGACGTGATCGAGATCGGTGCCGGCTTCGGCCAAGAGCGTCTTGGCATTTTCGAGGGCTTGACGTAACTGTCCGGGGGCGGTGTCATCAATCATGGTGGGCGTGGCCGCACCGGGAACGAGGCCAATCTGGCCGGAGAGAATTACGAAATCACCGGCTCGGCGCCAGGCGGAATAGGGGCCAACGGGAGTGCTCATGAGAGTCCTTTCGACAGGTGGGTCAGTCAGTACTGCCGCTACTAACCATACGGCGGTCGGCGTCGTTCTCTTTCACTTCAGCGTGGTCCCGACATGGCCTAGGGCGTCGACGGATGACCACGAGTTGAAGGGGATCACTGTTTCGGCCCGGAGGCGAAACAAACTATGTCGCGGGAGAGCGACTAGCTAAATGAGTTGCCGCAGCCACACGTCTTAGTGGCGTTGGGGTTGGTGATGTGAAAGCCAGCACCCTGCAGACCGTCGGTGAAGTCCAACGTCGCACCGGTGAGCA
>WLKR01000139.1 GCA_009701115.1 Actinomycetota bacterium
CCAGTGACCGTGAGTGTCCTTGACGGTCTCGCCAATGTCGATCGGGATTTATTGACGCTGGCGCGCGCCTTCGGGGCGTCGCCCTGGCGGACTTTTCGGGCCATCGAGGTGCCGTCAGCGAGTACCAGCCTCTTCAGCGGACTCAAGATTGGCGCGACCTACGCGGTCACCGGCGCCATCATTGGTGAGTTGGCCGCATCGAGCGGCTCATCGCTAGCCATGTTTCAGCACGCGCAGTCGGCACAGCTCGACGCCGCTGGTGTCTACGGCACCACCTTGATCATGACGGCTGTCGGTATGAGTTGGTTTGGCGTCGTGGCACTTGTGGAATTTTTCACAACCCCATGGAAACGCCGTTCCGTTGCTCGCCGCGCCGGTCGTCATATTTAGGATGGACGCACAAGCTTTTGATAGGAGTTGCGTGAAGCATCGTCTCGTTCGTTTTGTTACCGCTGGTGGTTTGGCTCTCGTGGCCACAGTTACCGCAATCGCGCCCAGTGCCTCGGCATCGTCTTCGCTCACCAAGGTGCGCTTCGCCTACGACTTCCCGTGGCCCGACATGGAATTGATTCCCGTGATCGTGGCCCAAAAGGAAGGCTTCTTTAAGGCCCACGGCCTCAAGGTCTCGATCGTCTTCCCGCCAACAACTTCAACGACCGTGCAGATGCTGGCCACGAAGGACACGGAGGTGGCCCTGCTGTCAACGTCTGACCTCGTGGTAGCGGTGAAGGCCAAGGTCCCCGTGGTTTCAATCGCGAACTACTCCATGAAGAACAACTGGGGTCTCTTTGCCATGCCGGGTTCGAAGCTCTCGCTCGCCACACTGAAGGGCAAGAAAGTCTTCTCATGGGGTGACACCTGGACTACGGCGATGCTGCCCTTTGTTCTCAAGAAGGCCGGCCTTACGGCCAAGGACATCACCGTTGTTAACGGTGAGGCTGACACCCCTCTGCTCAAGAGCGGCAAGGTGGACTTTGTCACGAATACCACGAACTACGCCATCCCGGGCATTGGCGGCAAGCCAGTGCAGATCGTGGGCAAGGCCGCTGGCGTGCCCGCGGTGCCCGTGTGGGTCTACGCCACTGGTTCGTCGTATGCCAAGAAGCACGGCAAGACGGTCTCGGCCTTTATGGCCGCGATGAAGGATGCCACCCAGTGGTCGATCGACAACCAGGGCAAGGCCGTACGTTACTTCGACAAGGCTTTTCCCGACAGTGGCTACACCCACGCCTACAACGTTCAGGCTTGGAAGCTCACGGTTCCGCTGCTCAAGAACAAGTCCGGTGATTTCTTTGTTCAAACCAAGGCTCAGTGGTCAACCTTGGCTCGGGCCATGGTTGACGTGAAGCAGATTGAGAAGGCGGAGAAGCCCTCGGCTTACTTCACCAACAAATTTCTGCCCTAACGCCTTACGCTGAGTCACATTGGGAATCTAAGAAGTCCGTAAACGCTCTTCTCATTTCCATTTTCCCTCCGTACCATTGAGGTATCAAGGAAAGCGGGGCCACAATGTGGGCTGACAAAATCAAGGCATTCACCACCTGGACACTGAGCATCGTGGCCGGAACGGCCCTCGCCGCCGGTGCCGCCGTGGTGGCTAGTGGAAAGTTGACCTCCCAAGTCGCAGCTCCCAGCACGACTGCCCCAACGCTTTCCGCACCGGCCCCCCAGGGGACGCCGAGTGGCTCGACGAGTGACGTGCGCTACACCGAAAGCGAAGATTCGGCAACGATTCCCGCTTCGACGCCAACTACGCCACAACCCGTGGTTACGCCAACCACGATTGTTCGTGATCGCGGAGATGACGGTGGTCGTGAGAACGAAGAAGAGCACGAGTACTCCGGTGGTTACGACGACTAATTCGCGACTGTAGCCTTCGGGCATGCAGACGAATTATTGGGCGAGCCACTGGCCGACCGAAGACGGAGGCGCGGAGCGCCAACAAGTTGCTGGATCAATTCTCCTGGGTGAAGCGACACTCACTTCCAAGTTGGCCATTGCCTCGACGATGGTCGTGTTCCGAAATCCTGGCGAGCTCTATCTGCTCTGCCATACCGGTGGTGACGACGGCATTAGTTGGGTGGAGCAACTCGACTCGCTCACCCTCGAAACTATTCGTCGCTCCGTCGACATGCCCGGTGGCTTGACGTGGCCTGGTGGCCTGGCTGTTCATGCCAATGGTTCGATTTATGTCGTATTCGGTCAGCACGCCCATCGCCTCTCTCCGACTCTGGAGATTGAAGCCCATCAAGAGCTCCCCCAACGCGCCCCCTATAACTCCTTTGTGGTCTTGCGCGATGGCACGTTGGTCACCAAGAACTTCGGTGGGGCACGACCCGGAATGGACACGCACTTTGAGGCTGCATCGTGTGAGTTGGTGGCTCTCCACCCCGACGATCTACGCATCTTGGATCGCTACGAAGTCGGACAAGGATCCGTGGCGCGGTTAAGTGCCCACGACCAGACTGCCTACGTGGTCGGAGTTGAGTCCTTCGTGGGGATTGATTTCGTCGACGGAGCCTTTGTCTCTACGTCGGTCAAGCAGGCACCGTATCGAACTGCGGATGAGGGCTACGGCTGGGATGCCGTGATTGCCGACGGTTCGGCCTGGTTCTTAAACAACGGCGCGGGTAGCGAAACCTTTGACGGTTCACTGCTCGAGAAGGGGATCGCGACCGCTCCCCAGCAGATTGTGCGGGTCCACCTCGACTCCTACGTGGTTGAGAAGTATGAAGTCAATGATGCCCCCGGTGGCATCGTGGCCAATCCGCCGGCCGTCGACACCAACCAAAAGATTGTGGTCGGCTACGACTCCGCGGCCGGAGTGGTGCGGGCCTATCGCTACGCAGCTACGGGCGGCACGCTCCTTTGGCAGATCAACCTCAATCACGCCTGTCACCCCCTGGTGTTCCCGGAGTCCGATCTCGTCATGCTGAATGACTTTGATCCATTGCTGGGGGCTGACCAAATTGTCTTGGTGCGCACCAGTACGGGTGAAATCATCAGTCGAGTGGCGACCGAATCACCGCTCCAGTCAGTACTGTTCGGGGCTCCCGGTGAGGCGAATGACCTGTATCTGTGCTCGTTCACTCACGTAACTCGACTCCAATTTCAAGGTAATGCAAGCACCTAGTTGCCCATAGACAAAACGCTATAGGCTTGTTCTATGGATTCCGAAGTTCTCACAGCCGGCGAAATTATTCGCAACGCCCGAATAGCAGCCAACCTCTCGCAATCCGAATTAGCTCGTCGCGCACGGGTCGCCCAGAGTGTCGTGAGTGCCTACGAAGCAGATCGCCGGAGTCCGTCGTGGGAGATGTTGAAGAAATTGATTGCCGCCTCGGGCTCCCGATTGGACCTCACGATTACGCCGATTCCCGGAGTGCCTCGCGGGCTACCAAACACTGAGATGGGTCAACGAATACGTCAACATCGCCGTGCAATATTGGCAGCGGCTGAGAAGTACCAAGTGACGAATCTCCGCGTCTTTGGCAGTGTCGCACGTGGTGAGGACTCCTCGCAGAGCGACGTCGACATCGTGGCCGAATTTCCACCCACAGTTGGTCTCATCGAGCTGGGTTCACTCGAGCTAGAAATTGCTGCAATCCTCAATTGCCGGGTAGATCTCGTGCCGCTGGTCGGGCTGCGACCCCAAGTGTTCGCATTGGTTGAAGCGGAGGGTGTTCAGATTTGAAACGACGCGATCGAGAGCGAGTCGAGGATATAGAAGTCGCGCTGACTGCAATCGGATCCCACTTAGCGCGTGGCGGTCTCGATGACGGACTCGTGTTTGATGCGATTCGCATCAGGTTCATCGAAATAGGTGAAGCCGTCAAGGGTATTGACAGCGCATTACTGAGCGTCGCTCCGGAGATTCCTTCGCAAGAGATTGCCGGCATGCGAGATCGACTTACGCATCACTATTTCGACACTTCCCATGCCATTCTCCAGGCCACGATTGATCACGATATTCCGTTGCTCTGGGATGCCGTTGGCCTACTCCGCAAGGCTCTGGCGGGGGATCGTCCGAAGGGGTAGAAGAACGGGGGTTTCCGTGAGATAATGGAGCGTCAGCTCCTGTGGCGCAACTGGTAGCGCAAGTTCCTCCTAAGAACTAGGTTGCAGGTTCAAGTCCTGCCGGGGGCGCTACTTAAGGTTGTTGGTGACGGCCGTCTTGAGCACGGTGGTCAAGTA
>WLKR01000014.1 GCA_009701115.1 Actinomycetota bacterium
ACCTATTTGGCTACACCGAAGAGGAAATTCGTCTCATCTTGACGCCGATGGCTCGTAACGGTGAAGAACCGATTGGATCAATGGGATCTGACTCACCAATAGCCGTGCTTTCCACGAAATCAAAGCCAGTCTTTGATTTTTTTACTCAGCAATTCGCGCAAGTGACCAATCCTCCTCTCGATGCCATTCGAGAGGAGCTAGTGACGTCCCTGCGAGTGGGAATCGGTGGGCACAGCAACCTCTTGAGCGCAACTCCCGATCACGTGCGGCAGATCGTCCTGTCAGCACCCGTAATTGACCTAGAGGATCTCGCCAAGATTCGCTACATTGAGGATTCGGGTGTCGGGACCTTTAGATCAACCGCCGTGGATGGCCTGTTCGATGTTGCAAGCGCTATCGCAGATCCTCGTCAATCGCTCCTTGATGGTTTGAAGGAACTCGAAGATCACGTTGTAGAAAGCGTTCGTGCCGGGGTGAATCTCGTCATCCTATCGGACCGTAATTCGACAGAGACTTCCGCTCCAATTCCTAGTTTGCTCCAGGTGGCAGCTGTCCACAATCGTCTCGTTAGGGAACACTTACGCGCCAACACCGCTCTAATCGTCGAGGCCGGCGACGTTAAGGAAGTCCATCACGTTGCGCTGTTGCTCGGATTTGGTGCTTCAGCAGTATGCCCCTATCTCGCACTTGACACCATTGAAGAGCTAGCCAGGTACGGCCAGTTTCACGACGAAGCACCGGGACAAGCGCGCTATCGGTACAACAAAGCCCTGTCGAAGGGTGTGCTCAAAGTGATGTCCAAGATGGGCGTGTCTACCATTGCGAGCTACATCGGCTCACAGTTGTTTGAGGCAGTTGGCGTCGACCAAGAAGTCGTCGAACGCTGCTTCCCGGGAATCGCTTCGAAAATTGGCGGTCGTGGATTCGCGGGATTTGCCGTTGATGTGCTTCGTCGGCACGGTGTGGCTTACGGCCGTGAAGTTGACCCAGAGCTCGAGACCCGAGGCGAGTACCAGTGGCGCCGCGAAGGTGAGCCACACCTATTCAATCCCCAAACTGTGTACACCCTGCAGCACGCCACGCGTGAAGGGCGGATGGATGTGTTTCGCACCTACACCAGACTGGTTGACCAGCAGGAGCGTCAACGAGTCACACTCCGGAGCTTTTTCGAGATCCAGCCTCTTGGTCAACCGGTAGATCTGTCTGAGGTTGAATCCGTGGAGACGATTATCGCGCGTTTCTCAACGGGCGCCATGTCCTACGGTTCGATCTCTCCCGAAGCACATGAGAATCTCGCTATTGCGATGAACCGTTTGGGTGGGAAATCAAATACGGGTGAGGGTGGAGAAGACGAAGAGCGCGACACGTTCACGGACCCACTTTTCAACCGACGTTCAGCAATTAAGCAGGTGGCCTCAGGGCGATTTGGCGTTACCAGCCGCTACCTCGTGAATGCCGATGACCTTCAAATCAAGGTAAGCCAGGGCGCTAAGCCAGGTGAAGGTGGGCAGCTCCCGGGTAACAAGGTCTATCCGTGGATTGCGAAGACTCGACACTCAACCCCTGGCGTCGGCTTGATTTCCCCGCCACCCCACCACGACATTTATTCCATCGAAGACTTAGCGCAGCTGATTTTCGACTTGAAAAATGCGAACAACAAGGCTCGCGTACACGTCAAGCTGGTAAGCGAAGCAGGCGTCGGCACCGTTGCAGCTGGTGTTGCGAAGGCCAAGGCCGACGTGATCCTTATCTCTGGATTTGACGGTGGAACGGGAGCGGCACCACTCACATCTCTTAAGCATGCCGGTACTTCCTGGGAGATAGGTCTCTCCGAAACACAGCAGACTCTCGCCGCCAACGGTTTACGGGACCGCGTAACGGTGCAAGTTGATGGACAATTAAAGACGGGCCGTGACGTGCTGATCGCAGCACTTCTGGGAGCCGAGGAGTACGGCTTTGCCACGGCTCCGCTGATCGTTTCAGGGTGTGTCATGATGCGTGTCTGCCACTTGGATACCTGCCCTGTTGGAATTGCCACTCAGAACCCGATCCTCCGGGAACGATTTACCGGGAAGCCTGAATTCGTAGAGAACTTCTTCGAATTCATCGCAACGGAAATTCGCGAATACCTCGCCGCCATGGGTGCTCGAACTCTCGATGACATCATTGGACGCAGCGACCTGATTGCGGTGGAGGAGTCCACGGAGTTACGCGACGCTGGTGTTGATTTCACGTCCATCCTGCAAGCCCCAATCGAAGGACAGCGACTTCGACTGCGCGCTCAGGACGATCTGTTAGCAGACAGTCTCGACTGGCAGTTCCTTTCCGCTGCCGCGGACGCTGCCGTACGGGGTGTTCCTTACCGTTTCGATGGTTTCATCAACAACGTTCAACGAACCGTGGGGACTCTTACGGGTTCAGAGATCACCCGACGGGGTGTTCGCATGCAAGAAGACGATCAGATCGTGCTCAATTTTGAAGGTTCGGCGGGCCAGTCGCTCGGGTCCTTCATGCCCAAGGGTCTTACCATTCAGTTAACCGGCGATGCCAACGACTATGTGGGCAAGGGACTATCTGGAGGACGAATCGTCATTCAGCCCCACGTCGACTCACCATTCGCCAGTGAGCAAAATATCATCGCTGGCAACGTGATCGGTTACGGGGCGACGAGCGGGGAGATCTTTCTCCGCGGAATCGTTGGTGAGCGTCTAGCTGTACGGAACTCCGGTGCAACAATCGTGGTCGAGGGGACCGGCGACCACGTTGCCGAGTACATGACTGGGGGAGTGGTGGTTGTTCTTGGCCCCACTGGCCGAAATGTCGCTGCAGGTATGTCTGGTGGTAGTGCGTACTTCTACGATCCCAATCAGCAGATGACAACGAATCTGAGTGCTGGACTCTTTGATGTCGACCCCCTCGAATTCGAAGATGATCAGTTTTTGCAAACTCTTCTCGCGCGTTTTGCCACAGCTACCGGATCCGTGATCGCAAAAACAATGATCGCTAACTGGGCGAGCGAGCGAATGAACTTTGTGCGCGTACAGAGCGTCGAGTACCGCAAGGCATTGGAGGCACAGCATGGGCAAGGTTGATGGATTCCTCACCATTGGGCGTGAGAACCCCGTGCGAAGGGCCGTTCCAGTACGCCTACGTGACTGGAAAGAGGTCTACGAGCCGCAGACAGACGAGCAGTCCCAAAACCAGGCTGCTCGTTGCATGGACTGTGGGATTCCCTTCTGCCATCAAGGATGCCCTCTGGGAAACCTCATTCCGGAGTGGAATGATCTCTATTACAAGGGCAAGTTCTCGAGTGCCTTAGAGCGCCTGCATCAAACCAACAATTTTCCTGAATTTACCGGGCGGCTCTGTCCGGCGCCGTGTGAATCGGCATGCGTTGTTTCCATCTCCATGGACGCGGTCTCAATTGAGCGGACGGAGTTCGAAATCATCGAACACGGTTTCGCTGCAGGTGAGGTTTTGCCCAGCATCGCAGAGCACCGCTCCGGCAAATCAGTGGCAATCATTGGCTCCGGACCGAGCGGACTTGCTGCGGCTCAGCAACTGGCACGTCACGGACACGACGTAACCGTCTTTGAGCGCCAAGAATCTATCGGCGGCCTGCTCCGGTTTGGTATTCCTGAGTTCAAGATGGAGAAAACAATTCTCGATCGCCGACTCGAGCAACTAACTGCTGAAGGTATTCGTTTTGCAACCAATACGGTTGTCGGAGATGGCGGTGACGTGTCACTCCAGCAATTGCGTACCGATTTCGATGCGGTCATTTTCGCAATTGGTTCGACAATTCCACGGGAGATCCCTGTTCCAGGACGTCATCTAACCGGAATCTATGCCGCCATGCAGTATCTCAAGCCTGCAAACATTGAAGCTCTTGGTGGTTTGGAGTCGCCGATCCAAGCAACCGGCAAGCACGTCGTGATTCTTGGTGGTGGCGATACCGGAGCCGACTGCTTAGGTACGGCGCATCGTCAGGGTGCCTCCTCGGTGACCCAGGTAGAGCTGCTGCCACAGCCAACGCCAACGCGTCCACAGAATCAACCTTGGCCCACAATGCCGAATCTCTACAAGGTCACGAGTGCCCACGAAGAAGGCGGGGACCGAGAGTACGCCATGCGAACCAAGGAGTTCCGCAGTCAGGACGGACTGTCTCTTTCCAGCATCCTCGTAGAGCACCTCGAGTACTCCAACGATGGGGGCGTTACGGTGGTTCGCGAAGAGGAACTGCAAGCGGATCTCGTATTGATCGCTGCGGGCTTCATCGGTCCAGAACTGTCAGAGCTGACCGGTTTGGAGCGGGATGCCCGAGACCACATCAAGGTTGACGAAAAATGGCAATCAACAGCCGCAGACGGTGATTTGGCGCCCGTATTCGCGGCCGGAGATGCCGTACGTGGTCAAAGTTTGATTGTTTGGGCCATTGCCGAGGGTCGGTCGGTGGCTGCGGCCGTTCAGGCTGCAATCGAGCCAGAAGCCCCAGCTCTCCCGGCCCCTCTGAGGCCGTACGAGAAGACTTGGTCCGCTTAGGTCCTCGCCATTTTTTTGTAATATCTAGAAATCGTCCATAGGGGGAAATATGAAGAGCACGATGCAAGATGCGCCACTGTTAATCAGCAATATGGTGCGCCATGGTGAGTGGCTGTACGCCGACAAGAAGGTTTTTACTGTCCACGCAGACCGAGTCCAAGAGGCGACCTTCTACGAAATCTCCAAGCGGGCAGAACGCTTGGCGCGTGCCCTCACCAAATTGGGTGTGCAGGCTGGCGATCGCGTAGCCACGTTCCAATGGAATAACCAGAGTCACATGGAGTCTTACATCGCCGTACCGTCGATGGGTGCAGTTCTGCACACACTCAACATTCGTCTGTTTCCCGAGCAACTTTCTTACATCATTAATCACGCTGAAGACAAGGTCATCATTGTCGACGGTTCTCTGATTCCCTTGTTGGCCAAGGTCAAAGATGAAATCAAGGGCGTCAAGCACTTCATCGTCTCTGGTCCCGGGGATCGTTCACTCCTGGGTGAGACCCTCGACTACGAAGAGCTGGTCATGTCGGAGGAGCCAGGATTCGTTTGGCCCGAGTTTGACGAGCGCAATGCCGCCGCTATGTGCTACACGTCTGGCACTACCGGAAACCCCAAGGGTGTGGTGTACTCACACCGCTCAACGTGGTTGCACTCGCTGGCCTCAATGTCGTCGAACTCCATCGGACTCTCTGAGCGCGACCGTGTCTTGCTCATCGTGCCCATGTTCCACGTCAATGCGTGGGGCGTCGCCTACACCGCACTTTTCAGCGGCTGTGAAATCATCATGCCCCAGATGTTCTTGCAGGGTGAGCCAATCTTGAATATGACCAAGACGCTTCGACCAACTATTGCGCTGGGCGTGCCCACAATCTGGAATGACGTGTTGCGAGTAGCCGAGAACGATCCCACTGCAGATCTTTCAAGTCTTCGCGGCGTCCTCTGTGGAGGAGCTGCCGTACCTCGCTCCATGATTGAGGCTTTCCGCGATCGCCACAATATTGATGTGATTCAAGGCTGGGGCATGACTGAAACCAGCCCCCTGGCAGCCGTCTCAATTCCGCCGTTTGGCAGTAATCCAGAGCACGACGTTGACTACCGTGTGAAGGCTGGTCGGATTGTGGGCGGAGTCGAAGTTCGCACCGTAGGCGAAGACGGTTCAGTCCTAGCCCATGACGGTAAGAGCGTTGGGGAGTTTGAAATTCGTGGCCCGTGGATTACCGGCTCGTATTTTGGCGTCGATGACCACGAGAAGTTCCACGATGGTTGGCTGCGTACCGGTGATGTTGGCACCCTCGATGGCGAAGGTTTCATGGTGATCTCCGACCGCAGTAAGGACGTCATTAAGTCCGGCGGCGAATGGATCAGTTCAGTGGAGCTGGAGAATGAAGTGATCGCCCACCCAGAGGTCTTTGAGGCTGCCGTTGTTGCGGTGCCCGATGCTCGATGGGATGAACGGCCACTTTGCTGCGTTGTTCGCAATCCCGACTCCACGGTCACCCTTGAAGAAATTCGTGCATTCCTTGAGCCTCGGATCGCCAAATGGTGGATGCCAGAGCGCTGGTGCTTCATTGACTCAGTGCCCAAGACGAGTGTTGGGAAGTTCGACAAGAAGGTTCTGCGGGCGCAATATGCGGCGGATGAGCTAACTGTCACGACCTTTGAGTAGGGCATGAATCAAGACGAAATTGACGAGTTGGCTGGAAGAATCAGTGCTGTCGTTGACAGAGTTACCGACCTGACCTACGACGCCCTACGGGAACAGACTGAGGGTAATGACCAATTCAAAGATATTGAGAAGAAGCTAAGTTCCGTACGTCGTTCGCTCGTGAAAGCCGAATCCACGCTCCGGAGCTTGATTTAATCAGACCAAGTGTTGATCGTGGTTATCAAATCGCGGATATCTCCATAACTGCGACGGTCGAAATTGAATGCGATGCGAGCTAAATCGACCTCATCATTTGACGAACGCTCAGGTCCGGTGGCATCGATTTCCTCAATCGAACCTTCAGTAACGAAATGACTGAATCTGGAGCGAATCTCATCGAGCTGTACGGGGTTCGGACCCTTGTGCATACGTAGAACCAATCGAGGGCCGACCATCCGCACTGAGTGGTAATTGCGGTAGAAGCTGGTGATGGCGCGCTGTGCATCCTCGACATCGGTGGCAAGCGTAAAGAATCGATGATCAAGCGCCGATACGTAACCTTCGCTAATGACAGAGCCTGTGATGAACTCCAGCCAATCCTTCCAGTAGTGACCATCTGGCGTATCAATCAGGACCACGGGCGCCGGGACTGCTTTCCCTGTTTGCAGCAGAGTGAGCAATTCAAAGCACTCGTCCAAGGTTCCATAGCCGCCAGGGAAAATAGCGAACGCCTTGGACTCCTTCGTTAGCGCGACCTTGCGCGTGAAGAAGTAACGCATCTCAACGAGTTTCACGTCAGATGCGATGAACTCGTTTGCCCCCTGTTCAAAGGGCAGGCGGATGTTGACGCCAAACGAGTTCTCGCGACCAGCACCTTCAATTCCGGCCGCCATGATGCCGGGTCCGGCCCCAGTGATGATCATCCAGTCAATTGCTGCCATGGCGGCAGCGAATTGCTTCGTAAGTGAATACAGCGGGTGGTCGCTTGCGGTGCGGGCTGAGCCAAATATCGTCACCTTCGGTTTTGCCCGATAGGGAGCGAAGACTTCGAAGGCCTCAACAAGTTCCGCGAGGGCGGTCTCAGCAATTTTCAAGTCCAACGTGTCGGGGTCTTGCTCGGCGAGCGTGACCACGTTCTCCAGTAGGGAACGTAGGAGTTTGGTGCGCTGAGTACTTTGGGGCCTTGATGCCGTTATCGCTGAGAGCAGGGAGGCGATTTCAGCGTCGTGGGTCACGCCACACCATAAAGAGTGGTGCGTTGGCGTAGAGGCCGTCCTAGAGGCTCTACGAGGGCCTCCAGAGTCGCCACGTCCATCTCTTGGCCGTGAGCCGCGCCAGCCGCTCGAGAAATATTCTCATCCATCAGCGTGCCGCCGACATCATTGGCCCCGGCCTTCAATATCTCACGGCTGCCCTCAATACCCAACTTGACCCAACTGACCTGGATGTTGTTGATCAGGCCCGCGTAGTGCAGTCGTGCCACCGAGTGCATCAGCACCGTTTCCCGGAAGGTTGGACCCTTCCGGCTTCGACCCTTCAAGAAGATGGGTGTCGCCATGTGCACGAAGGGGAGTGGCACGAACTCAGTGAAGCCACCCGTCTTCTTCTGAAGCTCCTTGGTGACGAGAAGGTGTTTCGCCCAGCTGCTCGGATCTTCAACCGCGCCAAACATGATTGTTATGTTCGAACGAAGACCGATGCTGTGGGCTGCTTCGTGTACTTCTAGCCATTGCGCCGTGTTGATCTTGTCGGGACAGAGAATCGCTCGAACGGGATCGTCTAATATTTCGGCTGCCGTTCCTGGAAGCGTCTTCAAGCCTGCTTCTTTGAGGCGTGTGAGATAGTCGACCAGGCTCATCTCGCTACGCCGAGCGCCTTCGAAAACTTCGAGCGCGCTGAATGCGTGAATGTGAATGTCTGGGGAACCTGCGCGTACGGCCGCAATAACATCCACGTAGTAGTCACCATCGAATTTCGGATGAATTCCGCCCTGTAGGCATACTTCGGTGGCACCCTTGGCCGCAGCTTCTTGGACCCGTTCCGAAATTTCGTCCAGCGTCAAGAGATATGGATCTCCTCGCAGATTGAGCGAGAGTGGACCCTTAGAGAACGCGCAGAACTTGCATTTAAAGGTGCAGACGTTGGTGTAGTTGATATTCCTATTGATAACAAAGGTCACATCATCACCAACGAGATCGTGGCGAATGCCGTCCGCCAGATCGGCAATGGCGGCCACGTTGGTTCCCCGCGCGTTAAAAAGCGACACAAGTTCGTCTTCCGAGAACTCGTAGCCCGGTTCGTAACGATGGAGAATCTGCTCTACCTTCCCCGTAAGCGGACCCTTCTTAAAGGTAGGGGGAGTTGAGTCGCCGCCCGAAAACCATTCGTCGTCTCGACGGTGTCCATGAGCGTTCGAAAGAGCCAACACCGATGGTCGAACGTGATCATCTAGAAATTGCTCCCCATGCCACTGCGGGTAGACGGTCAGCCTGGGAGCCAGGTGCAAGCCTCGGCGCTCTACTTCACCACTCAAGGTTTCCACCACGGGCCACTGGCGCTCTGGGTTGACGTGATCTTGCGTAATTGGAGAAATTCCACCGAAGTCGTCAATTCCATATGCGAGCAGTCGTGCTGGATCATCGCTGAGATTTGGAGGAGCCTGTAAGTGAATGTCAGTCGGCAGCATGAGGCGCGCCGTCGCGATGGTCCAAAAGAACTCTTCCTCATCAGCCGGCGGATGATCCGCCATGGCTGTCTTGGCCTTCGGTAGGAAGTTTTGAATGATGACTTCTTGGATATGACCGAACTGACGATGCGACTCAGCAATCGCCCAGAGCGCCTCGATACGATCGCGACGGTTCTCACCGATGCCAATAAGAAGACCCGTCGTAAACGGAATCTTTAGCTCTCCAGCCGCGCGCAGCGTTGCGAGCCTCCGGACCGGTGCTTTGTCCGGAGCCAAGCGATGGGCCTCTAGTGGTCGCAACGTTTCGAGCATCATGCCCTGGGAGGCCGTGACCGTTCTCAGCTGTTCCAATTCATAGGGAAACAGCGCCCCTGCGTTGGCATGCGGGAGCATGCCTGTGGTGTGCAGAATTGTGCGAGCTACTTCAGCGACGTAGTCAACGGTAGATCGATAGCCGTGAGCGGCTAGCCAGCGAGCCGCATCGTCGTAGCGCAACTCGGGGCGCTCACCAAGGGTCAACAGTGCTTCCGTCACTCCGACTTTTTGACCGGCCTCGACGATGGCCATCACCTCTTCGATATCCATATAAGGCGAGGGCAGATGAGCTGGCGGTTGCGCGAATGTGCAGTAGCCACACCGATCGCGGCACAGCTTGGTAAGAGGGATGAAGACTTTCGGCGAATATGTCACCACTTCACCGAATTGACGGCGCGCGAGGGCATAGGCCTCTGGGGCGAGCGAAAACGATGATTCACCCTCGAGCTCGTGGAACTGAGTCGGAATGCGTGCGGCGGCGGTTGTGGTGTCAGCCATTGGCAAGAACCTTAGTGAAGGAGCGCGGCCAATGGCTCACCCGGGTTGACCTTCACCCTGACGACATCGCGGCCCCGACTGAGTAAATCGTGGTAATCACCCCGCGCCTGAGAGGAAATCAAGTCGTGAAATGAGTAATTTCGACCGGATATGCGTTCGGCTTCGGACTCTGGTTCGACTACAACCTGAAGGAAGCGCAGGGCGGAAGAGCCGCCCTTGTGTAATTGTCCCGTGGAATGCAGGTAGCGAGGTCCCAGCCCGGCACTGACTTCATGGCCCATCCTGGCGATTGTGGCTCTCAGTTGCGCAACTTCATCCGCTTGCTTAAGTGGGCCATAGACCTGCAGCGCAATGGCGCCGCCACGTTCTATCCATGAGTTGAGGTCTTCGATTGCGACGAACTGGTCTTCTGATGGACTACTTAGTTCAGTAAATGTGCGGCGCTTTGCAGACTCGACGTCAGGTTGAATAAATGGATCGACCCCTAGGGCGACACACAGGCCGACGGTGTATGCGTGAGTCCTCTGCACGTGCAGCACCACGTCACGGATCTCTCTGGGGGAGCCTGGCATCGGCAACACGCCCTTGCCATCTTTCCCTGTCGATTCAGCGATTAACTGTTCTTCCCAAAGAGCAGTGAACGACATCAAGGGATCGCCCGACACAGTCGTCGTGCCCCATCCCGATGAAGGCGCTGACTGGGCGCCGTGAGCGAAAGCGTCAATCCATTCTTCTTCATCTAAAACGCTGGCGGAGAACGACGACGATCCGGCAATCAGTACAGGTGCAACTCCAAACACTGATAGGGCCGAGAATCTTCCGCCGGTCCGAGGGTCGCCGTACAGCACGACGGCACCAAGAGAATGCCCTAGTTCGTCCAGAGGTGTCCCTCGGTCCGTGATTACAGTCAGGTCCTTAGTGGATGCGCCGTGTGAGAGGGCGTACGCCATCGTGGCCACTGTCTCCACTGTGCCACCAGATTTTGAACTGACGACCAGATTGACATTTTCGAAATTCGTCTCCTGAATCGTGTCAGGATGCGAAGTATCCAAGATGGTTAAGGCGGCTCCGCCCAGCTCGTGAGCGAGCATTCCGGCGCCTGAAGAACTGCCTCCCATGCCCACGAGAATTGTTTGCTCGTGTCGATGAAGGTCCAAGCCCTGAATTTCTTCTATGACCGAGCCAAGTGCCTTCGGATGCGCCATCCACCCCATCCAGGATGCCGGATCGCCGGGTATTTGTGAGAAATCACCGTCAAGAGTTAGGCGAGCAATTTCGTGCGGATTCATGAGTGACTAGCTGCGGAGTTTCTGGGTCACCGTCGACAGCAGCTCGTCGTAGGACGAGATAAACGCGGCGACACCCTCATCCTCCAAGCGTTGCGTGACCGCAGCTAAGTCAATACCAGCATCAGCGAGCTGATCGAGTTTGTTGCCGAGTTCATGGCGCGCTGTGTCAGCGAGCAGTTGACTCTTATTGGCGTCGCCGTGGTCGGCGTAAGCCTCCAGCGTTGGATCTGGCAACGTATTCACAGTGTCGCTAGCAACCAAAGTGTCGACATAAAGCAGGTCAGAGTACGCCGGATTCTTCGTGCTCGTTGATGCCCACAGCGGACGCTGGACCTGAGCGCCTAACTCGAGAATGCCCCTGAACCTTGGTGTAGCAGTGCGTACCTGAAAGATGTCATAGGCCCGCGCGGCTTGCGCCACTGCGGCAACACCACGCAGCTGTGAGCCTTCGGGAAGCATGGGGTCGATTGCAGTGTCCACTCGACTGATGAAAAATGACGCCACGCTCGCGATTTTTGAGACGTCGATTCCGGCAGCGTGAGCTCGCTCAATACCTTCAACGAACGCATCAAGCACTTCGCTATACCTCTCCAGCGAGAAAATAAGAGTGACGTTTACATTGATACCTAGTGCCAACACGGCACTAATGGCTGGAAGGCCAGCCTTTGTGGCTGGAATTTTGATCATCAAATTCGGGGATGTGCTCAAGGTTGCGGCAAGGCGCTTCGCCGCAGCGATAGTCCCGTCGGTGTCATGAGCTAGTCGAGGTGATACTTCGAGCGACACGTAACCATCGAGCGAACGACGCTCGCCACTTGATTGCGAGCGAAGCGATGCGTCGTACACCGGACGCAGAATGGCACAGGCGTCTCGCACGTCTTCTACGGCTAGCTGCTCAAAGGCCACCTCTGGATCCGTAGCCGAGAGACTGGCGATTAATGCATCGTACGCATCGGTTGAAGCGACTGCCTTAGCGAAAATTGAAGGGTTTGATGTTACGCCACGCACACCTCGGTCGACCAAGTGCTGCAAAGTTCCATCGTTGAGCCAGTCACGCCGAATGTTGTCGACCCACGCACTCTGGCCGTATTCGAGGTACAGGGCGTCCAATTTCGTCATGAGTGCTCCAGTCGATGCCGAACGGCTGATGCCACTGCGCTCGGCGTGAGGTTGAAATATTCGAAGACAAAATCACCGGGGGCACTGATGCCAAAAGTATCGATGCCGAGTGATTCGTCGGCGTACTTTGCCCAGCCCAAGGTCGCTCCCGCTTCAATCGAAAGACTCGGAATGTCACGGCGGATTACCGAAAGGCGGTAGTCCTTCGGTTGCGCCTCAAAGCACTCCCAGCAAGGCAGTGCGACCACTCGGACTTGAATGCCCTCAGCGCTCAACTCGTCTGCGGCACCAACCGCTGCGCCGACCTCGGACCCCGTGGCGACCAATGTAAACACTGCGCTCGGGTCATCTCGCAGCACATAACCACCTCTGGTGGCGCCATTGCTGGAGTTGATGGCATCACTACCTCGCAGAACTGGTAAGTCTTGCCGGCTCAGAATCAAGGCCGTTGGACCCTTGCTGTGTGTTGAAATGACTTCGCCAATCAATTGCAGCGCTTCATTCGCATCCGATGGCCGCACTACGTGCACTCCAGGCATAGCCCGCAAGGCCATCAGGTGTTCAATCGGCTGGTGCGTAGGGCCGTCTTCACCGACACCAATTGAATCATGCGTGAAGACAAACGTCACCGGTGCTTCGCTCAAGGCAGCGAGTCGAATCGCGGGTCGAACGTAGTCGGAGAA
>WLKR01000140.1 GCA_009701115.1 Actinomycetota bacterium
GCCGTCGGACCGGTGAAGTTTGTCGGCGTCGAGCAGGCCATTGTTCTTGGTCAGTCGCGCGAGGAGTTCCTTTCCCGCGCCCACGCCTACCTCCAGCTCTACACCGGTCTCGATAACTACCGGAACTCGTGGCGACGACTGGGCTTTACCGACGAGGACTTTGTGCGCGGAGGTTCAGATCGCCTGTGTGACGCCATGGTTATCCACGGCGATGAAGCCACGATTCTCGAACGAACCCAGGAACACTTTGAGGCCGGCGCCGACCACGTCTGCCTGCAGTTTCTCAACAGTGACATGTTGATCACTCCCTTTGAGGATTGGGACCGACTGGGATCGGCTCTCGCCAAATGAGTCCCGCTATCAACATCCAGCATCACTACCCCGTTTCCGTGGAGCGCCTCTGGACCGAACTCGAACAGATTGATCGTCACGTTTTATGGATGGCCGATGCGGTGAAGATCACCTTCACGACGCCGCAAGAGCGCGGTCTCGGCACGACCTTCACTTGCCTCACCAAAGTCGGCCCTATTTCACTTACCGATGTAATGACGATTACGGCCTGGGAAGCACAGCGGGCCATGGGGGTGCGACACAGTGGCATCGTGACTGGTGAGGGTCTCTTTACTCTCCAATCTTCAGCGTCCGGATCGACGTTGACGTGGGCCGAAACACTGGCTTTCCCTTGGTGGATGGCGGGGAAACTGGGGGAAATCCTGGCCAAACCAATCCTCACGGCCCTTTGGAAGGGCAATCTTCGGCGACTCGCCAAACTGCTGTAAATACCCTATAAAGACGAATAATTATTATTCACTTTTATAGCGTTTTGTGCAGTAAGGTGAACAAAAGTTGACATCGACTCATACTTGCGGGGGCAAAATAATGGCGATAAACGCAACACCACCGACTGCCCGTGAACCAATCACCCGAGATTTAATTCTAGACAACGCGAGCGTACTGCTTAAACAAAACGGTGTCTCCGGCTTTCGCCTCAAGGACCTCGCCGAACGGCTCAACGTCACAATCCCTAATCTCTATCGCTACTTCGCGGACCGCGAATCAATTATCCAAGCAACCTATGTCAGAAGTCAGGGGTGGGATGCCGAATTCCTCTGCGGTGCGCTCAATGCGGTATCTGCATCATTGACTCCCGACTCCAACTTCACGGACACCATCGCTGAGTTCTGGCCGATGCTGCTGACAGAAGCGGCCCATGAACAAAGGAACGTCCGCTTCAAAGCTCTGGCGGCGCTCCACGATGGCGTTCAACAGTTAGAGACCCCGGGCTCTATCAACGAAGTCCACGCCGCCACAACGCAGCTCTTTCGTCAAGCGCAAGTACACGGGCTCATTGACGCGTCAATCAACCCCGAAGCACTATCTCTCTGTATCCGTAGCATGATCCTCGGGATGGTCCTTCGAGACTTCGGCGACAACGTCCACGTGTCTGACGATGAGCTGACTTCCCTCGTCGCACGGTTCTACCAATCGGTCGTGACTAAGTAATCTGACCGTCCGGTCCGATGATCACGACGTTGGATGTGCGCCGAAACGGAGCGCTCAACAGTCGGCCCACCACTGCGCCGACAATCAGGAGGGCAACCTGCACGGCGCCATACACCAGCCAGCCAAAGAGTAGGTAGTAGAGGGTGGCCCCCGTGAGTCCCCACAGAATTCCGTGATGGAGTGCGAGCTGGAAGCCCACATAGGTGGGGACTACATTCATCAAAGTCGCGAACAGTGGGCCGGAAAAGACGGTGCCCATACGACGTCGGATGCCTATCAGGAGCCCAAAGGTGAGGTTGCTCCCGATCCAGAGGTGCCACCACCGGGGCGTTAAGGCGAGGCTCTGCAGCATGCCTATCCAGCTAATTGACTGGATAGTGGCCCAGATCATCAGGAGCACCCCAATGGGCCCACGCGACTGCTCTCGTACACGCAGAACCACAGATTGCACCATGGGCTCCAACTTAGCGACCGCGGCAACCGGATCGCAGTCGCTCGCCGGTACGCTCAACCGGTGAGTTCAATCTTGGCGATTCTCGGTTCCGGAGAAATTGCACCAAACATGGTGAAGGTCCATCGGGAACTATTCGCCCACCTGGGCTCCATTGACGCGGTCTTCCTGGACACCCCATTTGGCTTCCAGGAAAATGTGCCCCAGCTCTCGGAGAAGATCCAGAGCTACTTCGACACTTCGCTGCAAGTCACCATGAAGGCTGCGAGCTTCTGCAACTTCGAGCGCTCGAGTGAATTAGAGCGAGCCCAGTTCATTCAGAACGTGAGCGCGGCCAACTACGTTTTCGCCGGCCCCGGTAGCCCGAGTTACGCACTGCACCAATGGTCACCGATCAAGTTGGGCGAAACCTTAAGACGGACTCTGGAGCAAAACGGCATCGTCTGCTTTTCGTCGGCCGCGGCGCTAACACTCGGTTCTCACACGGCCCCTATTTACGAGATCTACAAGGTGGGCGCCGAGCTGGCGTGGTTGCCCGGCCTCGACGTCTTGTCGCAGGCTGGGCTTCGCGCCGCCGTTATCCCCCACTACGACAATGCCGAAGGTGGCAACCACGACACCAGTCGCTGCTACATCGGCGCTAACCGCCTCACTCAAATGGAGGCCCTACTTCCCGAGGATGTCGCAATCTTTGGTGTCGACGAACACACCGCCGCCATTATCGATCTAGATGCCGACACCGTCAGTGTTCGCGGACGCGGGAACGCCTACTGGCGTCTTGGAGGCACCGAGCGAGTGCTCGCTAACGACACCACGGTGGCCTTGAGTGAACTCCGCAATGCTCCAACAGCCCCACGAGTACAGATCTCGACAACGATCTCGCCGGCCGAACACTCACCACAGGCCCTCGGAGAAATCATTGCCGGCAATGGTGCTGGTGCCCTAGAGGCTCTCAGCGCTCTGGTAGCGCTCGCCACATCGGGCGGCCCCGGACGAGTTGACCCGACCCCCCTCATCGACGCCGTTCTCGTGGCCCGAGCGAACGCCCGCGCCGCTGGCCAGTACGAGCTCAGCGACCAGCTCCGCGACGCCATCTTGACCATCGGCGCGGAAGTAAAAGATGGCCCTAACGGGGCAACGTGGCACTTTCGGGACAATCTGTAAGTACGGTTAGGGGCATGGGTCTCTACCGTCGCTATCTCGCTCCAATCCTCGTTGACACTGCGTGTTCACCCAAAGCCCTCGGGAAGTGGCGTGCCAAGTGTGTCGAAGATCTCAATGGTGAGGTCGTCGAAATTGGCTTTGGCACCGGACGCAACTTGATCTTCTACCCCACCGCCGTCACCTCCCTCACTGCCGTGGAGCCGTCGGCGGGGATGCGCCAACGAGGAGCCAAGCGCATCGAGGGCTTCGCCGGTGAGTTCCATTGGGGCGGCCTCGATGGGCAGCACCTCGACTTGGACGACAACTCCTTTGACGCCGCCGTCGTGACGTTCTCCCTCTGCACGATTCCCGATCCCGCTTTGGCGTTGCACGAACTTCGACGCGTTGTTCGCCCGGGTGGTGAATTGCGCGTGCTTGAGCACGGACTAGCTCCCGACCCCGCCATCGCAAAATGGCAGCATCGCCTCGACCCCTTTGAGAAGGTCATTGCCGACGGATGTCACCTCACCCGTGACTGCGTGGCGCTCGTGGAAGCCAATGGTTGGACGGTGACATCTAAATATCAGCGCTTCGCGCCAGGACCCAAGCCGTGGAGCTACCTCACGAGCCTACGGGCCAACTGACTATGACCCAGCGAGTAGTCGTTGTCGGCGCCGAATCCACCGGAACGACCACTCTGACAACCGCGCTCGCGGAGATTTATCGACAGCGGGGAGGCCCCTTCTCAACGACCCAGTGGGTTCGAGAGTTTGGCCGCGACATGTCCTTCATCAAACTTGAACGAGTGCGCGCCAGTGAGCCGGCGGCCACGATGGACGACCTGATATGGACCGACGAGGACTTTGTCGATATTGCTCGAGAGCAGAATCGTCTCGAAGACGAAGCTGCTGCTCTTTCGGGACCGCTGCTCTTATGCGATACCGATTCATGGGCCACGGTCATTTGGCAGGAGCGCTACATGGGTCACCGAACGGCAGAGGTTGAGGCCCTCTCCCAGCACACCCCCCGGGCGCTCTACATCCTGACTACCGATGA
>WLKR01000141.1 GCA_009701115.1 Actinomycetota bacterium
CCCGAGTAGCCCTGCTGCAAGAAGATCAGCGTCAAGAGGCCAGTGCCCGTTAATGCCAGTCTCGTATCGAAGTTGCCGGCCTTCAAGAAGAGAGAGGTAACGGCGGCGAGTAAGACGACAATCAGTGGCAACATCAATCGACCGAGGAAGTGTGAAGTTGGTCGATTAATAACGATGTCAAAGGTGATGAGTGAATAGTCCTGGAATGTGGGACCACGATCGGTGTAGCCAAAGTCCGTTCCGTAGTGGTGCATGTACTCCTGATACTTGATGTCCTCAGCCTTCCAACCCGGGACGACGATATCGTTGCCTTCACTCACGTGATGATCGACTACGTAGGCCAGCTGCTCGTTGTCATACGTCGTGTTTTCAATGCGCACTTGGAGGTTCTGCTGATCGAGGGGGTAGCGCTCAAGGGGGAAGGCGTCGGAGAAGCCCATGGACATGTAGGCCTGCTGGTACCAGAAACCGTCTTTGAGCAAAATGGGCTCTTGGTGCTTGTTGGCATTTAAGAACGAATAGTTGATGACGGTGTTCGTGGTGGCTCCAGTGGCGTTAGTCATGTAGGTCGACTCCACGGGGTCGATTGGACCCTGCCAGCGCCACCAGACGTAGAAGCTCATCTCCCAGGTTCCGTGACCGAGGTCGACGTTGGAGACCTCCATGGGTTCAATGCCGAGATGCACAATTTGAGTGGTAGCCAGCGGCTGAGTCGGCGCTGAAGTGACGCCGCGGGACACGACGTTGTCACTACCCATGGCAATAGTTATAGGCAGGATCACTGCCAGCTCAAAAGCAATGATGCCCAGAGCGAGACGAGAAAAAGTTTTGAGGTTAAAACGAGAAGTTGTACTCACGCCCAAACTATACCGACAGTCCAGAAAAGTTGTCGGGTTACGACGGACGGGCGTACGTGACCGATGCAGTGGCCACGAGATCTCGGGTGCCCTCTGAGTAGAGGCGTACTGAAACCACACCAAGCTTTCGGCCGAGTTTGTCGAGAGAGGCTTCAGCGACCAAGTCGCTGATTGATGGCTTGCGCAGAAAGTTGATCGTCAGGCTGGTTGTAACGGCTAGAAGTTCTGGGCCGACGCGCGACATGATGGCGACCCACGCTGCCGTATCGGCCAGCATCATCATGGTGGGGCCGCTCAGCGTGCCTCCCGGTCGGGAGTTGCGCTCGTTGACTTGGTATCGAACGACCACACCATCGCTCGTTACCGCGTCGACTATCGGGACGCCTTCGCCAAATGCCGAAGTGAGGATTTCCTGTAGTTGTTCTTTCGAGAGCTGTGGCTCCGGGAGCGACACGTTTTAGGCGGCTCGACGGTACCGGCGCGTGGCCAATGGTGCCAAGGTCACGAGCGCCAAGAGGGCCCACGCCATGGTGATCCACGTTGAGTTGCCATGTGGCACACCGAGCATCAGTCCGCGCACCGACTCGGCGGCCTGAGAGACCGGCTGATTCCGAGCGAAGACCTGGAGCCAGCCTGGCATCGTCTGGACCGGCACGAAGATGCTCGAGGCAAACGTGATCGGGAAGATTAAGGGGAAGGTCATGGCTTGAGCCGTCTCGGAGTTCGGTGCGGCGAGGCCAATGTAGGCAAAGCCCCACGAGACGCAGTACGAAAAGAAGAGCATGACAAAGCTGGCCTGCAGGTAGGCCACAACGCCGCCCTCAGGACGGAAACCCACCCCAAAACCTACGATCGTGATGACCACCAAAATCAGAAGGTTTCGAGCGAGGTCGGCGATGGTGCGCCCACCCAAGACGGCCATGCGAGCCATGGGCAGTGCACGGAAGCGCTCAATCAAGCCACGCTGTAAATCCTCGGCCAAACCGATTGCCGTTCCCACGGCCCCGAAGACCGTGGTCTGCACCAAGATGCCGGGAATCAGGAAGTTCACGTACGACGTGCCGGGCGCGGTGATAGCCCCACCAAAGACGTAGCGGAACAGGAGCACGAACATCACGGGCTGGATAATCACGAAGACCAGCGCCGACGGAATCCGAACGACAGCCATCAAGTTGCGCTGAGCCATTGTCGCGACGTCGCTGGCCGCCCAACGTAGACGCGAGAGGGACGATTGGGTGGCGGTGCTCATCGGCGGCCCTTCTTTCGGGTGGCGGGTTCTTCGGTGGAAACTTCGACAACGGCTTCGGCCTTGTGGCCCGTCAAATTCAAGAAGACGTCATCCAGGCTGGGTTCACGCAAGGCGAGACCAGCGACGAGTACACCCGCGGTGTCGAGTCGGCGGATTACCTCGGCGGCGATTTGGGGCCCCGAGTTCACGGTTAGCTCAACGATGGCGCCGTCGATGTTGGGTTCATTAGCCGTGAGGTCGCGAATGAGTCCGAGGTGTTCGTGGGCCGCCTTCGAGTTTTCAAACGTTACGGCAACGACCGTTGTACCCAACTGCGCTTTTAGCGATGCCGGGGTGCCTTCCGCGATGATCTTCCCCTTGTCGAGAACGACGAGTTGCGAAGCGAGTCGGTCAGCCTCTTCGAGGTACTGGGTGGTGAGAAGGACCGTGACACCGGTGGCGACGAGGCCCTCGATGATTTCCCAGAGGTCTTGACGACTCTGTGGATCGAGCCCCGTTGTGGGCTCATCGAGAAAGAGTACGGGTGGCTTGGCCACGAGGGCGGCGGCGAGGTCGAGGCGACGGCGCATGCCTCCGGAGTAGGTCTTGGCCGTGCGGTTGGCTGCATCAGTGAGGGAGAACTGCGCGAGAAGTTCGTGGGCGCGGGCCGTGGCGCTGGCCTTGTCCATGTGGTTGAGGCGAGCGACCATGCGGATGTTCTCAAACCCGGTGAGGTTTTCGTCCACGGTGGCGTACTGGCCGGCAAGGCCGATCGAGCGACGCACGGCATCGGCCTGCTTGACGACATCTTTTCCGTCGACGGTGGCTGAGCCGGAGTCAGGGGAGAGGATCGTGGCCAAAATACGGACCATGGTGGTCTTGCCGGAGCCGTTGGGCCCGAGGAGACCGAAGACCTGACCCACGGGAACATTGAGGGAAACACCATCAAGAGCCCGTACATCTCCATTGCGGAAGGTACGGACAATGTCGTGCGCCTGGATAGCGAATTGCGTCATAGGGGGAACATCCTAACGGGAGCGCCAAAATTTCTACAGGGGTCCAATGGCCCTACTACCCTTCAGGCGTGGGTTTAGCGGACGGAGAAATCGAGCGGGTGCGAGCCGGCACGGATATCGTCGCCATTATCTCCGAGCGAACCGCGCTGAAGCGGGCGGGAACTCGCTGGAGCGGTCTCTGCCCTTTTCATACCGAACGTTCCCCCTCCTTTTCAGTTAACGCGGCTGACGGTATTTACTACTGCTTTGGCTGTCACGCCAAGGGCGATGCCATTACCTTCGTCCGCGAAACGCAACATCTCGACTTCATTGAGGCCGTGGAGTATCTCGCCGGTCGGGCCGGTATCGAGCTCCAACACGACGAAGGGTCGGGCGCTGTTCGTCAGCAGCGCAAACAGTTCCTTGATGTCATGGAGCGTGCCGTGGCCTGGTACCACCAGCAGCTCCTGGAGACACCCGAAGCGGGTGCGGCTCGCAACTATCTGCGATCTCGTGGCTATGACGGCGAGACGGTACGTCAGTTCAAGTTGGGCTGGGCGCCCGATGACTGGGATTCGCTCTGTCGCGCACTCGATCTTTCGCCTAAGGACCTGGAAGGTACCGGCCTCGGCTTTGTTAACAAGCGGGGTCGCAAACAAGACGCGCTTCGAGCACGAATCATTTTTCCCATCTTTGACTCCTCGGGTCACGCCATTGCCGTCGGGGGGCGAGTTATGCCTCCGCAGCCAGGTGGCCCTCCAGTGTCGGAAGCCAAATACAAAAACTCACCGGAGACGCCTATCTATTCGAAGCGTCGGACCCTCTATGCACTGAACTGGGCCAAAGCCGAAGTAGTTAAGAAGAGCGAGATCGTTGTCTGTGAGGGCTACACCGACGTGATTGCCTTCTTCCGTGCCGGCATTCCCCGTGCCGTAGCGACGTGTGGAACGGCGCTCAGTGAAGATCACTTCCGTACGATGCGCAACTTTGCCAATCGCATCGTCCTCGCCTACGACGGCGATAGTGCTGGTCAGAATGCCGCCGCCTCGGTCTATCAATGGGAGCAGCA
>WLKR01000142.1 GCA_009701115.1 Actinomycetota bacterium
CACCGCACTATCTCTAGCTAGCTCGGCAACACCGTGGCCTGTTCCTTGGTCGCAAACCAAGTCTCCCCAACTTGAAATTTGCCGGGTCGTAGAATCCACGTGTGATTAAGTACCTGGGATCGAAGCGCCGCCTGATCCCGGCCCTCGGGGATATCTTCGCCGCATCGGGAGCCTCGACCGCGCTAGACCTCTTCACCGGTACCACCCGCGTAGCCCAAGAATTCAAGCGGCGTGGCGCACTAGTGACCGCCGTCGACCTCGCCCGCTACTCGGATATTTTCGCGCAGTGCTACATCGCTCTCGATGGCGACTCCATTGTTACTAGTGAGCTGGACGATGCTTTGGCGTATCTCTCCGGTCTCACCCCAACACCTGGCTACTTCACCCAGGTGTTCTGCGAAGAGTCCCGTTTCTTCCAGCCCTTCAACGGGGCTCGAATTGACGCAATCCGTAACGCCATTGAGGCGGAGTACAAGGACTCTCCCCTTTACCCGATTCTCCTTACCAGCCTGATTGAAGCTGCCGATCGGGTGGACTCAACGACCGGCGTGCAGATGGCCTATATCAAGCAGTGGTCACAGCGGAGTCATAATCAACTATCGCTTAGAGTCCCCGAAATGTTGCCGGGTGTTGGTCGAGCCGTTAAGGGGCGAGCGGAGGAACTAGTTGATTCGCTCGGGCCATTTGACCTGGCCTACCTCGATCCGCCTTACAACCAACATCGCTACGTCACCAACTACCACATCTGGGAAACGCTGGTCGAGTGGGATGCACCGGAGTACTACGGCGTAGCCTGCAAGCGCATTGACTCACGCGATGAATCGACCAAAAGCGTCTTTAACTCCAAACGCGCCATGCCACCAACTTTGCTGCAGACCATCCAGTCGGTCAAGGCCGAAGTGGTAGTGCTCTCTTATAACAATGAGTCGTGGGTCTCTGTAGAAGATCTCGAGGCCGCCTGCAGCATCCACGGACACGTAGTGCAATTGGCTTTCGACTCCAAGCGCTACGTCGGAGCGCAGATTGGCATCCACAACCCCAGCGGCGAAAAAGTTGGCGCGGTGTCGCACCTTAGAAACCTGGAGTACGTGATTTTGGCCGGCCCCAAGAAGTTGGTTGAGCGCATGGCCTCCGCGGTCGGCAATTCCGTAGCCGTTCCCAGTACCTGAAAAGCCGAAATCCCGGCCTGCTTTCGCAAACCGGGACTTCGTGATTGGTGGCGGGGACAGGATTTGAACCTGCGACCTTCGGGTTATGAGCCCGACGAGCTACCAGACTGCTCCACCCCGCGATGGAAGTTAAACCCTACTCCAGGGAGTGGCGTAGTGCAAATGTGCGGCCAGGAATGGTAAGTCTTCGTGGGCGATTCTTGAAAAACCGCCCGCAACGCTGGGCCAATTGACGCCCATTTGCGGGGAGTACGGCACATCTTGACTAGCGTTATCAACGTGCCACTTCGTCAACCGATTCTCGACGCCGCCGTCAAGGAACTTCAGGAATTTTCCGAAGCAGGCTTCCGCGTAACGCGCGTAGCCGAAGAAGCAGGATGTGTCGTCAGCGTCCTCTACCACCACTTTGAGAACCGTGAGGGCCTGATTGATGCCGCCCTCATCGAGATTATGCGTCGTGAGGCTGAAGAGGTAGAGACCATTTACCGAGAGATTGACACGATGCTCTCCGGGGTGACCACGATCGAACAAGCCTTCGAAACTTACGTTCGCCTCGCCCATGGCTCGGGAGGCACGGTTCGACGAGCGTTAGACGCACAGATCCTGACCGCCGTTCAAACGCGCACCTCGGTGCGGCGTGCCTGGGGGGAGCTGTCCGCAAAAGTGCAAGCGGCCAATGAACATCTGCTCACCGTGTTAGTCCAACGGGGTTTCATAGACACCACGCTGGATATTCCTGCACTGGCGCTCTTGATGCGTGGCCTAGATTTCTCTCGTACGCTCGAAGAATCAGTTGAGCAACCCACCATTGCGTTTGAACAGTGGGTTGCCGTGATGCGCCTCTTCGCTTCGCGCGTAATGGCGCCGCGTTAATTCTTAGCCGTTAGTGCTGCCTGCGCCTTGCGTAGGAGCTGGCCCATCTTGTCAATGGAAGCCTGGTATCCGGCGAGGTTGCCCGCCTTCAACTGGGCCTGGGCCTGGGAGTAGGCCGACGAGGCTTCCGCCAAGTACGTCTGAGCGGTTTCACCGGTCGATCCACCACCGCCGCCGCCACCAGAAACATTCCCCCCGAGCACAGCACTCAGTGCTGCTTGGAGCGTCGTTTCGATGGCCACGTCTTGGTTGAAGACGGCAATGACGTATTTCAACTGTGGCAACGGGGTTGTGGCGTTACTGACGTAGAGCGGCCGTACATAGAGGATCGACTTCTGCAACGGAATCATCAAGTTGTGACCGAGCAGCACCTTGGATCCATGTTGGTCCAGCGGCGTAATTATCGAAGAGACCCGGGCGTTCTGATTAATTTCGGCGTTGGCCTGAATCGGTCCGGTCACTGACGTACCGCGAGGAGTCACGTAGGCATGTAGCTGTCCGTAGTTATCTGGGTCGCTGGTCGCAACCAAGAACGAAGTCATTCCATTCACTGTGGCCGCGGCACCGGCGGGGACGTACGTCGTCATCAAGGTGAGTTGCTGACGTGACGTGTTCGGCAGAGCCATCACTTGATACAGCGGTTCCATCTGCGAAGTCGTTCGTGATACCGCTGTGCCAACTTTGTTGGTGACCACGGTCTGCGTCAACGCCTGCTTAGGACTGCCGGAGCCGGTGGTTGGCGAGACCTGCCAGCGGTCAGAGGCCGTGTAGAAGGCCGAGGGTGACGAGATGTGATAGCGGCCCCACATTGAAGCCTGGACCGCAAAGAGGTCTTGGGGGTAGCGCAAGTGCGAACGAATGGCGGTCGACATATCCGACAATGGATGAAACAGGGTTGGGAAAGCCGCACGGTACGCCATGAGGATTGGATCTGTGGGATCAAAGGCGTACATCGTTACCGAGCCGTCATAGGCGTCGATGACGACCTTGACGGAGTTGCGTACGTAGTTGAAGTTGGTCGGGAGGCCGCCAGACTGCGAGGCCTGCTGGGTGGCCGCATTCTCGCTGTACGGATACATCGAAGAAGTGGTGTAGCCGTCAAGGACGTAGTTCACCCGACCATTGGCCAACACGGCGTAGGGGTGGCTGTCAAATGTCAAAAATGGCGCAGCCTTCTTGGCCATGCTCTCGACATCACGTTCAAAGATCATGCGGCTCTTTGTGGTGATCTGACTGGAAATCCAGAGGTTCAAATCTTGGAATCGCAGGGCGAAAGCGGTGCGGCGGAGCAGGCCGCTCATTTCGACACCACCCTTACCGGAGTAGTTCGACGCAACTGGCGTTCCGAGCTGCGTCTTGTAGTCCAACTCTTTCTGCTTCGTATTAGCCACAATCCAGCCTGGATCGTTGATACCGAAGTAGACCCCGGGGGTGGTGAGCGCGGGGAGACCGTCAGAAGAAACGGGTGGCACGTTCTGAACCGAGAACACAGGGTTGCCGGTTTGTTGGTCAAACGTGTTGGCCGGGGAAATGGCCATGCCGTAACCGTGGGTGTACTCCAAGTGCTGGTTGACCCAGCTGCGGGCAGGCAGGTTGTTCTGATTCAGTTGACGAGCACCAACCAGCATCGGAGTTACCTTGCCATTGACGACGTAGCGGTCGACGGCGAGTGATGTGAAGGTGTAATAAGACTGAATGGCCTGACGGCGCTGAATCGTTTCAAGCGCAATGTCAGCGGCGGGGTCCCAGAGTCGAACATTGTTCAGTGTCTCGGCGCTGGCTTGCAACTCCGCCGGCGTGACTGTGGTCACTCCTTCGAAACCTTCTCGTGAAACGTTGTTGATCCCAAACGCTCGGCGGGTGGCGTCGATGTTGTGCTGAATGTAGGGCACTTCGAGCGAAACTTCCGAAGGCTTGACCTTGAATGTCTGAATAACTCGGGGATAGATCACACCCGTCGTCAGAGAAACTACGACCCACAAGACGGCGGCAAGCGCCGGAAGAGACCACCCACGTCGGGCAATGTTGGCCAGCAACAGTCCAGCCACGAAGAGAGAAATCCAAAAGAGAATCGACAGGGCGGG
>WLKR01000143.1 GCA_009701115.1 Actinomycetota bacterium
ATGCTCACTGTCGTCGACGGCCGCAGCCCGCTGACCATAACTAGTTACGAATCTGACCTGAGATCTTTACTCGAGCATCTAGGTAGCGAAGATGCTCTGCTCGCGGTTTCAGGCACGAGACTTGATTCATATTTTGCGCAATTGCGCTTGATGGGCAGGAAGTCTTCTTCGGTCGCTCGCGCCATGAGTTCCTGCCGGGGGTTTTATCGATTTTTGGTCGATGAACACCTGGTCGAGGTCGACCCATCGACTCGCCTTCCAGTGCCAGGTCGCGCACAGTCACTCCCTAAGGCATTACCGGAGACGACAATTGATGCGCTGATTATCGGGGTTCAAGGAAATAGCGCACTAGATATACGCGACCGCATGATCATCGAGTTCCTCTACGGCACTGGGGCCAGGGTGACGGAGATGCTGGGAACTGAAGTTCAAGATGTCGACTTAGATGAAATGTTGATCCGCTTGATGGGGAAGGGTTCGAAGCAACGCCTCGTCCCCATTGGTAGACAACTAGCGCAATCACTGCGCGAGTATTTGGGACCCGACGGACGGAAGCAACTAGCTACCGCGCAGTCAAAGTCCCGACTGATTCTCAATCAACGAGGAAATCCCTTGACTCGACATGGCGTGAATGAAATTCTGCTTCGGCGGGCGAGAGCCAGTGGGGTCGAGGCAGCTGGTCTCCATGCGCATGCCTTTAGACACAGTTGCGCGACCCACATGATCGCCCACGGTGCCGATATCCGTGTTGTTCAGGAACTACTCGGACACAGTTCGATCGCAACCACCCAGAGGTATACCGGTGTGGCCCTCACCACTCTTCGTACGGCCTACGAGAGTTCCCACCCTCGTGCCTCCGGCCTGTCCTAGGTTGTAGTGATGAGTAAATTAGTGATTCCGTACATTATCTGCGCAGTCGTAGCAGTTTGCTTTCACGAGGCTGCCCATGGATATGTGGCAAATTTCTTTGGTGACCCAACGGCCAAGCGTGCCGGTCGCCTTACCTTGAACCCCTTACGACACATAGACCCATTCGGAACTGTGGTGTTGCCCTTGATTCTTATTGTCGCGGGTCTCCCCGTGTTTGGATACGCCAAACCCGTGCCGGTGAATGTGAGCCGTCTGCGCAATCCGCGAAATCACGCAGTGCTGGTATCTTTGGCGGGACCGGGTCTCAATCTTGCTTTCGCTGCCATGTCAATCGCAATCTGTCGATTGAGTGGCGCGACATTGGACCCATATTCAGGCACCTTCATGCCTAGCGGCTCACTGTCTTTGAACATCGCTCAAGCCTTCGAACTTTTCGGACTGGTTAACGTTCTCTTAGCGGCCTTCAACCTCTTGCCATTTCCACCGCTAGACGGAAGTGCGATCATTGAACGGCTCGTGCCACAGCGACACATTGCGCGTTATTACGCATTGCGGCAGTCGGCGATGCCGATTCTTTTCGGATTCCTGCTTCTAAATGGCCTCTTCTTCCACCTTGGTAGTGGATTGTTGGACTCGCTGCTCAACGCATTCGAACGGCTCGCATTTAAGAGTTAGGCAAGAAGGCCCATGGCGGCTGCGGCTTTTCCATACGTGATGGCTGCAATCGGCTCAGCCTTTGCAGCGCCAACTGCGGCCAGCCTCGCCAGCTCGGCCGGATCACGGAGCAACTCCTCGTAACGCGACTTAATTGGCGAGAGGGTCGCAATGAGAGCCTCAGAGAGGTCTCCCTTGAGGTCACCGTAGCGTTCGTAGCCATCTGCAACGTCGGTCGGAGTTCGGTTGGTGATGGCGCCAAAAATATCTAACAAATTTGACAAACCAGGCTTTTGCGCCCAGTCGTAACGAACTTCGTTATCCGTATCGGTGACTGCCCGCTTGATCTTCTTGGTGATCTCAGACTCCGTGTCAAAAAGGTCGATTGAACCCTGGGGACTACTGACCGACTTGGACATCTTGCGTGTTGGTTCCTGAAGATCCATTACTCGGGCTCCGAATTGAGGAACCATGCCCTCTGGAACAACGAAAGTCTCTCCATAACGGTGGTTGAAGCGCTCGGCTATTTCTCGAGCTAGTTCCAGATGCTGCCTCTGATCATCGCCCACGGGCACGTGCGTGGTTTGGTAGAGGAGGATATCGGCAGCCATGAGTACGGGGTAGGTCAACAAGCCGACCCTGTAAGCGCCTTGTCTCTCAGCCTTTTCCTTGAACTGCGTCATCCGCTTGAGTTCGCCGTACGACGCGACGCATTCGAGGAGCCAGTTGAGTTGCGAGTGCCAAGGCACCTGGCTTTGTATGAAGAGGGTGCATTGGTCTTGGTCGATACCGCAGGCGAGGAGTGCTGCAAACAACTGCCTGGTATTGGTATTTAATGCCGCTGGGTCGATTTCCCCCGTCAGCGAATGCAGGTCTACGACGCAGTACAGGGAGTCTTCGTTCTGATTGTCGACCCAGTTTCGAATGGCGCCCAAGTAATTCCCAAGATGGGGGGTACCGGTGGGTTGAATACCCGACAGAATGCGCATGGAGCAATCGTACTAATGCCACGGGTTGCCATAGCGCAGGCACGAGGGAAATTGAGTAATCTTGGTCCGTGACTTTCGTCGTGACGACGCCGTCATTTACCGGCCCAATCGAACTCCTTCTCCAGCTAATCAGCACAAGAGAGAAGGACATTCTTGACGTGCCTCTGGGCCCAATTGTGGACGAATTTGTTCTCGTCCTCCGTGACGCCGCTCGTTCGATTGATGTTGAGGAGCTCTCCGAATTCCTCTTGGTGGCCGCCATCCTGCTTGAGATGAAGAGTCATGCGCTTCTTCCCGGCAAGGCTGAATCCGACCCTGACGAAGAATTTATAGGTTGGGAAGAGCGCGATGTACTTCTGGCGCGACTACTTGAACTTAGAACCTATTCCGGCGCGTCTGACTCGTTCGTCGCACTTTTTGAGCGTGCCGCTCGAAGCTATCCTCGCCTCGCCGGCTTAAATGAAGGTTTCGACGTCACGCCACCAGATCTTCTACAGGGCGTTACTCCCGAGTCGTTGGCGATGGCTTACCTCAAGGGCATCGAAGAAAAGCCTGTGCCAGTCGTACGGTTGCACCACGTCACCGTCGATGCGGTAACCGTGGCGGAGACTGTGGCATCACTCGCACAACGTCTGCCTTCGCTAGGCCGAATCACATTTCGAAACCTGGTAATGGGACTCGACGCCCGCATCGAGATCATCGTTCACTTCCTGGCCCTTTTAGAGCTGTGCAAACTTGGTCGGATCGACCTCGGTCAGGGAGAAACCTTTGGTGAAGTAGAAATCGAATGGGTTGGCGATGACAGTCGACTCGAAATTGGAATGGTAGATACCTATGAGGGATAGTGGATCACTCGAGCAACAACTAGAGGCAATGCTCACGGTTGCCCTGGAGCCGATTACCGCAGCGGAGCTTGCTGACGTCCTCGCCATGGATACTGAAACCGTCACCGCTACCCTCCGAGCGTTACAGGCAGAGTTCATAGATCAGAAGCGAGGATTCAGCTTTGTGGAGCTGGCGAGTGGCTGGACGATGCAGAGTTCGTCAGACGTCGCCGATGCGGTTGCGCGATTTGCCAACCGAGACGTCTCTCACCGTCTCAGTGCTGCGGCATTGGAAACACTGGCGATTATCGCCTATCGTCAGCCCATCTCACGAGTGCAGATCTCAGCGCTCCGCGGAGTGAACGTAGACGGTGTGTCACGTCTTTTAGAGCAACGCGGCTATATCGAAGTAGTCGGCAAGGCCGAAGGCCCAGGTCAGCCCGTCCTATACGGAACCACCGAGACTTTCCTAGACCGTATGGGACTGGCATCAATTGGCATGTTGCCACCGATCGAAAACTTCCTTCCCCCAGTGAGTTTGGCTCATGAATTTGCCGAGGAAATGAGTCCCGCTGTCGAGATTGAAGAAGGCAGCTCCGAGTGATCGAAGGGGAGCGACTGCAAAAGGCATTGGCCCGTGCAGGACTCGGTTCGAGGCGGATGGCGGAGATTCTCATTGAGGCTGGGCGGGTAACCATTGATGGTCGAGTAGCCGAACTTGGTAATCGAGTGGATGCTGACACCCAGGAA
>WLKR01000144.1 GCA_009701115.1 Actinomycetota bacterium
GACACCGGCAGCGTGCACCAGGCCACTAAAACCACCTTGGGCGGCGCGAGCAGCGGCGTAGGCGTGGTGGCGCTTAGCGGCATCGGTCACGTCAAAGGCCGCGATGGTGGTGGGGACATCCAATTCTGCGGCCAGCGCGGCGAGGGGCTCGGCCTGGATATCCCAAAGAACAAGGGGTCGACCGGCTTTGGCGAGGGCCACGGCGGTGGCACGCCCGATTCCTGAGGCGGCGCCGGTCATGAGAATGGGATAGGACATGGTCACTCCTTCAGACTCCTGCCAAGTTAGGGCAATATGGCACTTCGCCCCCGCAACCCGGCGAAATGGTGGTCCGGTCTCCCTGCTACTATTGGCAGTCGTAATCCTTGAGTGCTAACTACCAGGAGGCTGAAAAGCAATGCAACTGCACCCCTTAGAAGACCGAATCGTTGTCCGTCCCAACGGCGCTGAAGCCACCACGGCCTCAGGCCTGGTGATTCCCGACACCGTCAAAGAAAAGCCCCAGCAGGGCGAAGTCCTCGCTGCCGGCCCCGGCCGTCGTGCCGAGCTCAATGGCGAACTGATTCCCACCGGCGTGAAGGCTGGCGACACTGTTGTCTTCAGCAAGTACGGCGGCACCGAGATCACGGTTGACGGTGAGGACCTCCTCATTCTCTCCAGCCGTGACGTTCTCGCCACCATCACCAAGTAGTCCACGCGCTTCGGCGCCCACATATCGAAAAAAGGAAAACAATGTCCAAGCTTTTGAAGTTTGATGACGAGGCCCGCCGCGGCCTCGAAGCCGGTGTCGACAAGCTCGCCGACGCCGTCAAGGTAACCCTCGGGCCCAAGGGTCGCAACGTCGTTATTGGTAAGAAGTTCGGTGCGCCGACCATTACCAACGACGGTGTGTCCATCGCTCGTGAGATTGAACTGGAAGACCCCTTTGAGAACATGGGAGCCCAGCTCGTCAAGGAAGTCGCCACGAAGACCAACGACGTCGCCGGTGACGGTACGACGACCGCCACGGTCTTGGCCCAAGCCTTAATCAAGGAAGGTCTCCGTAACGTGGCCGCCGGTGCCAACCCTTCAGGTTTGAAGCGTGGTATCGAAAAGGCCGTCAAGGCCGCCGTCGAGTCCATTCACGCCCAGTCGACCCCAGTCGACGGCAAGACGCAGATTGCCCAGGTCGCCACGATCTCGGCCGCTGACGCCGCTATCGGTGAAGTCATCGCCGAAGCTATCGACAAGGTCGGTAAGGACGGCACCGTGACCGTCGAAGAATCGAACACGTTTGGTATTGAGCTGGAGCTCACCGAAGGTATGCAGTTCGACAAGGGTTACCTGTCGCCATACTTCGTGACTGACTCGGAGCGCCAAGAGGCCGTTCTCGAAGATCCCTACATCCTGTTCACGTCGAACAAGATTTCTTCAGTCCACGACCTCGTTCCCGTTCTCGAGAAGGTCATGCAGTCGGGTCGCCCGCTCTTGATCATTGCCGAAGACGTTGAGGGCGAAGCGCTCGCTACGTTGGTCGTTAACAAGATTCGTGGCCTCTTCACTTCAGTGGCCGTCAAGGCCCCTGGTTTCGGTGAGCGTCGTAAGGCCATGCTTCAGGACATGGCTGTCTTGACTGGTGCCACGGTTATCTCCGAAGAAATTGGTTTGAAGCTCGACACTGCTTCGCTCGACCTCTTGGGTCGTGCTCGCCGTGTTGTAGTGACCAAGGACGACACCACCATCGTTGACGGTAATGGAACGGAAGATGAAGTCAAGGGTCGCGTGGCTCAAATCAAGCGCGAGATCGAAGAGACTGACTCTGACTGGGACCGCGAAAAGCTCCAAGAGCGTCTCGCCAAGTTGGCCGGCGGCGTTGCCGTCGTCAAGGTCGGTGCCGCTACTGAAGTTGAACTCAAGGAAAAGAAGCACCGTATCGAAGACGCGTTGAGCGCTACTCGTGCGGCCGTCGACGAAGGCATCGTGGCCGGTGGTGGTACTGCACTGGTTCGGGCCCGTAAGGCCGTCGAAGAAGTCATTGCGACCCTGGTTGGCGATGAGGCCACTGGTGCCAAGATTGTCGCCGTGGCTCTTGAAGCCCCGCTGCGTCACATCGCTGCCAATGCTGGCTTTGAAGGTGCCGTCAAGGTGCGCGAAGTCGCTGACGCCTCGGGTTCATTTGGTCTCAATGCCAACACGGGTGAGATTGTTGACCTCGTGAAGGCTGGAGTCATTGACCCCGCCAAGGTAACTCGTTCAGCTCTGCAGAATGCCGCGTCCATCGCTGCGTTGTTGCTCACCACGGAGGCCATTGTGGCCGACAAGCCCGAGGAGCCTGGCTCCGCTGGCGCGGCCGGTGGTATGGGCGGCATGGGCGGAATGATGTAATCATTCCCTCGGGAATTGCACAGGGCCGAGCCGCAAGGTTCGGCCCTTTTGCTGTCCGGGGGCGCCTTGTACGCTTTTCTTTCAGACCCCTTATGTCGATAACTCTCTTCACTGCCCGCGAACTCGTCACCCTTGACGAAGATAGCGAGCGAGCTAATGCCGTCGCCGTTCTCGACGGACGCATCTTGTACGTGGGCACTACTGAATCAGTAACCGCACAGCTCGGTGATACGCAGTTCACGTTCGACACTCGATTCGCCGATGCGGTCTTAGTGCCGGGGTTCATTGAGGCCCACGGCCACCTCCTACCCAACGGTTCTTTCAGTCAGCATCTCTGGCTGGGCTTCGATCATCGCCAGCGAGCCGACGGCACCGTTGACCGCGGCTGCACCTCTATTGACGAAGTAATCAATCGCCTGCGAGAAGTGGCGGCGACCACGCCCCCTGGCGAACACGTTTTTGGTGTGGGCTTTGATCCAACCTTTCTGGAGGGTCGTGCACTCACTCGCCATGATTTAGACCGGGTTAGTACCGAGCACTACGTCTCAGTCATGAATGCCTCGCTGCACTGGGGCTACGCCAACTCTCTGCTTATTAACCAGCAGGGAATTACCTCGACGACCGACGCGCTCGGCGTTGTCAAGGATGCCGATGGCGAACCGACCGGGCAGTTTGCCGAGACGGCGATGGCCCTCATCTTTGATGCGGTCGGCGCCATGCGGCAAGAAACTAAAGCATCTCTGGATTCCGGAGCCCAGCTGGCCCGACTCGCGGGTGTGACAACGCACTCGGATCTTGCCGTGCGCATTCTGGGTCGAGTATTTGACGAGTACTCGACCTACGCCGCATCGGGAGAACTCCCGGTGCGGGTCGTTATTTCACCCCACATGTATGAGACCTTTCGCCGGCTCTCGCCTGCGGAGAGCCTGGAGCTGGTCCAGTCAATCCGGAGACGTTGTAATGACCGGTTCTTTCTCGGTCCCTTGAAGTGGATATCCGATGGTTCGATTCAGGGCTTCACGGCAGCCCTCAACTGGCCTGGTTACTGCAGCGGCAGTGAGGACGGCCATCTCCTTCTCGACCGAGCAACGATCATCGAGTCGGTTCTGCCGTTTCACCGGGCCGGTTTTCAGGTGGCCATCCATGCCAACGGGGACCGCGCTATTGATGAGACATTGCTGGCGCTACGAGATGTTGTCGCGTCCGACCCCCGAGACGATCATCGGCACCGCATTGAACACGCTCAAATGATGTCACCGGAGCAGTTGGATACGGCGGTGGAGCTCGGAATCGCTCTTAACTTCTTTTCGAATCATCTTTTCTATTGGGGCGATATCCACTACACCACCACCATGGGTCCCGAACGAGCGATGCGCAGCAACCCGGCGAAGAGTGCACTGGTGAAGGGGATCAAGATTTCAATTCACTCAGATGCGCCGGTCACTCCCGTCGCACCTCTGTTCACGATGTGGTGCGCCGTTAACCGGGTGACCCGCACGGGCATGATTCTCGGGGAAGAGGAACGATTGACCCCGCTGGAGGCGTTGCGTGCGGTGACGCTCGGCGCCGCCGAACTGATGCACCTTGAACACGAACTGGGGTCGATAACCGTCGGCAAGCTGGCCGACTTCACGGTCCTAGCTCAGAACCCCCTGACGACCGATCCGATGGAGATCAAGAA
>WLKR01000145.1 GCA_009701115.1 Actinomycetota bacterium
ACGTTATTGACCGGCACGTCCAAGACGGTTCCAGATGCGCTGTGAACGATGATGCCAAAGTTGGCGACGCAACGACATTGGAAGTGCCAGACCATGAGCTTGCCCGTAGTGGTGAAGCGCACCCCCGAAGTTGACTTCTTTCCAGAGGCCTGCTGCAGATCGTGCGACGCCGGCGAGACCGGAGGGAAGTAGGGCGTCTTGATCTGACCGAGCGAACTCGGGGGGATCACTGACGGAGGCGTAGACGGCTTGGAGGTGAAATGAAAGGCCAAAGCGCCCAAGAATCCACTGATGACGCTGGCGCTCGCCACAATCCCGGGCCAGCGCCGACGGGGCTGCCACGCATCCCACGCGGGATCGTACGGACGACCCTTGCGCAAGATCATGGAGCCACTGAATTCTTCCTCAGCGTGTTCACGACTGCGGCGCGAGAAGCGTGCTGTCAAGCGTTTCGAAAGAGAGAATGACCGCACGCTGTAATGGTAGTTGGCACTCCCGTTTACCTCTCAGCCGGGTGCGAATCAACGGGTCGGATCATGGTCTGACTGGTGGAGAGTAGGGGATTCGAACCCCTGACCTCGTCATTGCGAACGACGCGCTCTACCAACTGAGCTAACCCCCCGTAGGGAGTGTCATTCTAGCGAAGGGCGAGAAAAGGACTATTCGCCAACGGCGTACTGAGCCCGGGCAAAGCCTGAGGCCGCGGCCGGAACAAAGACCTCTTCGGCCACGGCAATCTCGGCTTCGCGGGGACGGAGCGGAACGATGTTGTCCGGAACCGGCACTGCTCGAGAGCGCTGCGAGGCGGTCGGGATGATCTGCTCTTGAACATTCATGAAGTACAGCATGAGCGAGAACCAGGCGCCGAAGGCCAACCACGACATCACCGAAAGGGTGACGAAGAAAGTCCAGCCAGTCATCACGGCGGGGATGGTGGTTGAGGAGATGGCGATAGCCATCGACTTAAGAACTTGGCGGCGGCGGAGCGCGGCCCGGCGCTTCGACGAGATCGGCTGAGTTGCGGGCCGATGACCATCCACTAAGGGTCGCGAGTAAGCCGTGGCACGCGAGTTCATTTCCTGATGCACCGTTGTCGATGCAGTCGCCGCTTCACCGTTCTCATTGACGTACTGCTTCGTCCAGGGATCGAAGTAGGTCGCGGCGCCGGTAGAGGCCACCACGAGTTCTTGTTCTGGAAGTGTGATTACCTGCGAGCCGTAGTCGGCGGTGCGTCGCGGTTGCTCGATGTAGCGCGGGGTCAGTTCGGCGTGTGGGGGTGTGGCGATGTGAGGCTCACCAATGTGGTCGTGGCCGGGCAGGTCTGCCAGGGGACCCTGCTCACTACGAAGTCGACGAAGGGCATCAATAGAACCAAATTGGCGGTTGTTGCGGAAAAAGGGCAGCAGAAAGGAGACACCGACGGCTATCCAGCACATCACCAGTATGAAAAGCGTTGCCGACACCACTTTTTTCCTCACCTCGCCCAGTAAGACTTACTGAAAAAAATTAGTGGCTTATTGCTAAGAAAAGGTGGATACTCAGCCTTCGTGGAGACCGCATTCCTCTTTGTCACTACCGACCCATCGACCAGACCGACGATCTTGACCGGGGAGGGGCTTCACCGTGACGGCCGCACACCCGATCGAGGCGTAACCCTGTTCCCACAGAGGGTGTTCAGGTAGGCCCTTGGACTCCAAGTAGTAGGCCACATCATCGTCGCTCCACGTCGCCAAGGGGTTCACTTTGACGAGGCCAAACTTCTCATCCCAGGACACCACGGGCATGCCAGCCCGCGTCGGGGCATCCACGCGCTTCACGCCGGTGAACCAGGCCCGACGACCCTGCACGGCTCGCTGGAGCGGCGCGACCTTGCGCAGCTCGCAACAGTTACCCGTCCCGCACGGTGTGGCATCCGCATCGAGGCCGGGGACGACTCGTCGGATGTTGAGATCCCAGTTGGTTTGTAGTTCCGAAACGAATTCGTAGGTTTCGGCGAAGTGACCACCAGTGTCGAGGAAGAGTACTTCGACGGCGGCTAACTGTTCATGCAGCATGTGAAGCAGTGCGACATCTTCGAACGAACAGGCGAAGGTGACGTCTGAACCGAACTCGGCCAACGTCCACGCAATCACCTCTTGAGGTGTGGCGTGTTCCAATGATTCGGCAATCGTTACAAAGTCGTAATGATTCATGTCGTCATTTGCCATAATTTTCGTATCCTTCTCGGCGCTCTCACTATCAATGATTGCTAGCGCCTCACTAGTATTTATCTACGCAGTTCAAGCGTAAACCTTCCCATGAGCACATCAACCCACCCCCAAATCGACCACCTCGACCTTCTGGAATCACACGCGATCTTCATCATTCGCGAAGTGGTTGCTGAATGCGAGCGCCCCGTTCTCCTCTTCTCGGGCGGCAAGGACTCTGCCGTCCTGCTGCACCTCGCCGTGAAGGCCTTCGCCCCCCAGAAACTCCCCTTCCCCGTGATGCACGTCGACACCGGGCACAACTTCCCTGAAGTCCTCGCCTACCGCGACGAGCGTGTGGCCACCTTGGGGCTGCGCCTCGAAGTCGCCAGCGTGCAAGAAGCCATTGACCAGGGCCGCGTCCCCGATCCGGGCCCCCTCGGAATGCGTAACCAGCTTCAGACCCGCGCGCTGTTGGACGGAATCGAAAAGCACAAGTTCGACGCCGCCTTTGGTGGTGCCCGTCGTGACGAAGACAAGGCCCGCGCCAAGGAGCGCGTCCTGTCCTTCCGTGGTGCATTTGGTGGATGGGACCCCAAGAGTCAGCGTCCCGAACTGTGGCAGCTCTACCAGGGCAAGGTCAACACCGGTGAAAACCTTCGAGCCTTTCCACTCTCAGACTGGACCGAGCTTGACGTGTGGAACTACATCCGCCGCGAGAACGTGCCGCTGCCCTCGATCTACTTCGCCCACGAGCGTCCCGTACTCAAGCGCGACAACATGTGGCTCGCCGTGGGTGAGTTCATTCACCCCCAGCAGGGTGAAGTCGTCGAGCGCCACCTGGTGCGTTTCCGCACCGTCGGTGACGCCTCTTGTACGGGTGCCGTCCGCTCCGGCGCCGACACCCTGGACGCCATCATCGCCGAGATCTCGGTGACCAACGTTTCAGAACGTGGTGCCACGCGAGCGGACGACCGCTTCAGCGAGACCGCCATGGAAGACCGCAAGCGCGAGGGCTACTTCTAATGACCGAACCGACCTCCGACCTCTTGCGTTTTGCCACCGTCGGCAGTGTGGACGACGGAAAGTCGACGCTCATTGGTCGACTCCTCGTCGACACCCGCCAACTCTTCGATGACCAGCTCGAGGCCGTGGCGACTGCTTCGGCCAAGCGTGGCGTCGGTGACCTCGACCTCAGCTTCGTGACAGATGGTCTTCGTGCCGAGCGCGACCAGGGCATCACCATTGACGTGGCCTACCGCTACGCCGCCACCCCTACTCGCAAGTTTGTAATTGCCGACTGTCCCGGTCACGTCCAGTACACCCGCAATATGGCCACCGGCGCCAGCACGGCCGACGTGGCCTTGGTCGTTCTCGACGCCACCAAGGGGCTCAAGGAGCAGACCCGTCGACACCTCTGCATCGCCGCCCTTCTGGGAGTTCGCAACGTCATCGTGGCGGCCAACAAGATGGACGTAGCGAAGTGGGACGAAGCCGTCTACCTCGCCGTTGTCGAACAGGTCAACGAAGTCTCGGCCCGCTTGGGCTTCACCAGCTCGGTCGTCATCCCCGTCTCGGCCCTCGCCGGTGACAACGTCGTCGATCCCGGCTTCATGGCCAACTGGTACCAGGGGCCCACGGTGCTCCAGGCCCTCGAAGCTGCTCCGGCCGGATCATGGGCCTCCTCTTCGTCAGGCGCACGACTCCCCATCCAATGGGTTCTTCGTCAGCACGGCGGCGGTCGCACGTACGCCGGCATGGTCAATGGTGGCGAGTTCACCGTCGG
>WLKR01000146.1 GCA_009701115.1 Actinomycetota bacterium
GCGGGCAACGTCGGGAGACGCCCAAGCGGCCATCGGTACGGGTGAGACCACAGAGGCCTGCGTGCAAAGTGGGGCGTTCATCTCGCAACGAAGAACAACTCTCGATTCCGTGCAACACCGTTACTGGGGATGGCTCGCCGCCAAACGGGACAACCCTTTGGTATCTAGCGCGTCACTTCCACAACGTCGAACTCCGCCGGGGTGAAGAAGCCGCTCTTAAAGAGACACTCGATCACATCGATGTCACTCCGCCACTTCATCGCCCGTATTTGTCGGACGCTGCGACGACCGCTGCTCGCCCGGAACCACTCAAAGGATGTGGCTGAGAGTCTCACTTCGTTTGCACCGGTGCCAGTCACGAAGTCTTGACCGTCGAGCTGCAGGGTGACGTTCAAGTTATTTTCCGAGGCGCCAAAACGATTGAGCGTGAACTTCGAAAGTAGTGCGAGCGTTGCATGGTCGAGCTCACTAGGCACCCCTACGGCGTGGCAGATATCGGCCTCGTGGGTAGTTTGGTCGAAAAGTGCAATCGCTAATGGTTCGGACAGCATCTCGGCAATCGGAAACTCTTGCCATTGTCGCACGAGGGTATGCGCATCAATCGCCCGCAGTCGCTCAACTTGGGCCGACGTCCAGGCATCAAAGTCTTGAGGGAAGTTGCCGCTTGACACATCCTGCGCCACGCCCACCAAGTGGGCCACGATGTCACGAACCCGCCACTCGGGAGTGAGCGGCGCGACGAGTTCCAGTTCCGGTAGTGGTGTGCGCAAGATGAGTTCACTCACGCGCTCTCGACTAGCGCTCCAGGCCGTTCCGTATTCGTTCACTGTCTTAAATTAGAGTGACTAGATGGCTATCGGTCACAGCCCGTTAGACCTCCCTGCAATATCAATGCTCTTCAAGTGCCAGGCGGCTTTATGACAGACCAATCCAGCTATGAGGAGCCCAGGGCATTCCGCGTCGAACTTCACGGCATTGACTTCATCAGCGATCAGGAGCGGTGGGCTACTCCCCGATTGATCGCCGGCCTCTGGGGCGGCGTGAGCACGAATATTCAATACTTCGTCTATGGCGCCCTCTTAATGGGATTTGGTTTCAGCTTTCCGCTCACCGTGAGTTTGATTCTGCTGGGCAACCTTTCTTACTTTCTCTTGGCGGTCGCTTCCCTCCAGGGACCCGACGCCGGCACCACGACGTTCACGATTACACGTGCACCGTTTGGAGTTCGTGGGGCCCGCCCAATGGCATTTTTCAACTGGATCACCCAGCTGGGCTTTGAGACCGAGGGTTTGATTTTGATTGTGGGAGGAGCGGTCACGCTCTCCGAACTCTTCGGGCTTCATCCCACATCACTTATGAAGGTCTGCTACATAATTGTGGCGACTTCCATCATGGTCGTCTTGCCCTATTTCGGTCACGCCACGATGGTGCGGGTCCTGCGCAAGCTCATCATTCCCTTCGTCCTGGTCTACGGAATGCTGCTGATATTTACCTCCGGTCATTGGCACCTCGACTACACCCCCGCTATCACGGGCTTCAACTGGCAGGTCTATTCGGCCGCTCTCGCCTTCTCCTTCACACTGGCTGGGCTGAGCTGGACTGAAAATGGCAACGACTACACCAGATACCTCCCCCGCGCTACTTCCAAGGCGTCCCTCATTCGGTGGATGTTCACCGCCACCGCACTTCCCCAAATCTCGACCATGCTCGTTGGCGCTACCGCCTACACAGCCTTTGGCTCATTCGCGATTTGGAACAGCGTGAATCCATTCGATGCGTTCTTGACGACGCAGCAGTCGATCGTGCCTCAATGGTTTGTGGTGATTTTTCTGGTAGTAGCCATCGTGCAGCTCTTTGGGATTAACGCCCTGGACCTCTACTCCTCGGGCGTCTCACTCCAGGCGTTGGGCCTTCGACTACAGCGCTATCAGGCAGTCCTAATCGACGGAGTTATCGCCGGGCTGCTCACCGTCTGGGTCACCTTCGGTTCGACGTTCTCCCTCTTTATGAAGGGATTCGTTGGCGTGGTGATCGTCTGGATCGCCCCTTGGTTTGGCGTCTTTATTACTGACTGGCTGTTGCGGGGCCGTTCCTACGACCCGTTGGCTCTCCAAGATTCTTCGAAGTCGTCGATCTACTACGGCCGGGCCGGTTTCAACTGGAACGGTGTCGTCGCATTCTTGGTGGGCGTTGTCCTGGCCACCATGGCCTACTCCAAAGCACCGCCACCGATGAACTTCCCATTTCATTGGATGACACCCATCTCTAATCATTTTGGGTCGTTCTACGACTCCGCGCTCCACGGTTGGTGTGGCGGTGCGGACTTCTCGATTCCCCTCGGCATTGGTGGATCGGCCGCCGTGTATTGGCTCCTAGACCGTTGCACTCGCACCATCTCCAAGCAGGCCAGTCGCTCAGCAGTCGCGCCGAGCGAGCCACCCACAAGTTCGTAAGCATTCTCCGCGTCAAACTGGATCACCTCAACGGAGTCCCTCTCCGCGCCGTCCCTACGGCATACTTATTAAATGAGCACTGAGAACCGCCCGCCACTGAGTCGTGAACTCGCCAAGCAGATGTTGCGCACGGCCTACCAGGAAGCCGCCAACGGACTCAGTGAAGGTGGCATTCCAATCGGCGCGGCACTCTTCCATCGAGACGGCACGTTGCTAGGCGCCGGACACAACCGGCGGATTCAAGAGGACGATGCGTCCGTTCACGCCGAGACGGACGCCTTCCGCAAAGCCGGCCGTCGCCGCGACTATCCCGACTGCGTCATGGTGACTACGTTGTCACCTTGTTGGTACTGCTCGGGTCTCGTCTACCAATTCAATATCGGTGCCGTTGTTATCGGCGAGGCTGAGAACTTCTACGGGGGCCACGACTGGCTAATTGAAAAGGGTGTTGAGGTCATCGTCTTGGACGACCCCGAGTGCACCGAGATTCTCAAGACCTTTATTCACGAACATCCCGAAATCTGGCACGAGGACATTGGCCTCTAGGGATTAACGAGCGGGTGGTCCAAAGAGCCGGTCCCCGGCGTCGCCGAGTCCCGGCGTGATGTATCCCACGTCGTTCAAGATGGGGTCGAGGGCCGCGGCGGCAATGCGAACATCGGGGTGCGCGGCACTCACTACGTCAACGCCAGGTTGCGAAGCGATCAAGACGAGCGCCGTTATGTCGGCCGCGCCGCGTGACTTCAAGAGTTCGATGGCAGCAATCAGCGAGCCACCGGTGGCCAGCATGGGATCACAGATCACCACGCTCACGCCATCGAGACGCTCGGGCAGACCATCAAGGTAGAGGTCTGGCTGCAACGTCTCTTCATTGCGACGAAGCCCCATGAGACAGACACGGTGTCGTGGCAGGACGGCCTGAACGGCCGGACTCATACCAAGGCCCGCGCGCAGAATAGGAACGATGAGGTATTCACGTTCGACTCGCACCGCGGGGGCATTCTTCATCACCGGCGTATCAACAGTGGTCTGAACGACGGGAACCGTGCGAAAGGCCTCGTAGGCGAGGTACCGCGTGATCTCGCCGGCTAGACGCAGAAAGTCGGCGTTAGGGGTTCGTTCGTCTCGTAGCTGGCGAATGGCGTCGGCGATGAGTGGGTGGTCGACCACTTGTAATTGAGTCACAGTGAAACGATACGCCGGCGCGACAGTCTTCTCTCGAATCGCCGTAGCATCTCCCCATATGAGCGCTGACCCGCACCCGAGTTCCACTGAAATTGCCTACGCTTCGGCCGGAGAACTCCTCGACCGACTCGAAGAGGGCAGCCTCACCTCCGTGCAACTCGTCACAACGCTGCTGGAACGAATTTCGGCGATTGATGCACCATCTAGCCCTATCGCCCTCCGGGCAATCGCCGCCATCGCTCCCGATGCGCTCGCGGTAGCCGCCGAACGTGATGCCGAGCGAACTCAGGGAACGATTCGCGGACCGCTGCACGGCATCCCAGTCA